>CAYFKK010000001.1:0-35991 GCA_964343655.1 uncultured Actinomycetes bacterium
TGCCACGTAAGAAACGCGAGCACATAAAACATGGCTGAAAAATTACTTGAATTAAAAGCCGCGACTATCAAATTTGGTGGCGTTACTGCGTTAAACGAAGTTAATTTTCATGTTAATAAAGGTGAAATCTGCGCGCTAATTGGGCCAAACGGTGCTGGTAAAACAACAGTATTCAACGTCGTCACAGGTGTTTATCCCTTAACTTCAGGTCAGATTCTTTTTCAAGGTCAAGATTTAGCCGGAAAGAAGCGCCACCAAGTTACTAAACTTGGCATCGGTCGCACCTTTCAAAATGTTCGTTTATTTGGCGACATGACTTCACTTGAAAACGTTTTAACTGCAACTGATGTTCACAAGGGTTCAGGGCTATTAGGAAACTTGTTTGGCACGCCGCGGGCGCGTCGCGAAGAGCGCGAAAGCCGTGTACGCGCTCAAGAACTTCTAGATTTCATGGGAATTGGAAACCGAGCTGAACAATTAGCAAAGAATCTGCCATATGGAGATCAGCGCCGATTAGAAATTGCCCGCGCACTTGGCACGGAACCTAAATTAATCATGTTGGACGAACCAGCAGCCGGTTTTAATCCTGCCGAAAAAATTGAGTTAGCAAATACCATCAAGAAGATTCGTGATGCTGGGTACACAGTTTTGTTAATCGAGCACGATATGTCGTTGATCATGGGCATCTCTGATCGCGTAGCGGTTCTAGATTTCGGTCAGAAAATTGCTGATGACGTTCCTTCCGTAGTTCAAAATGATCCGAAAGTTATCGAAGCTTATTTAGGAGCGCCAACAGATGCGTCTTGAAATCAAAGATCTTCGAGTTCATTACGGCAAAATTGAAGCGATCAAGGGCGTTTCAGTCGTGGTTAATCAAGGCGAAATTGTTTCCTTGATTGGCGCCAACGGAGCCGGCAAAACGACAATTTTGAAAACAATTTCTGGTTTGCGGCCAGTTTCAAGTGGTCAAATAGTTTTTGATGGCCAAGAAATCAACAAGATTGCTGCACATGATCGAGTTGGCCTCGGAATCTCCCAAGTTCCAGAAGGACGCGGAATTTTCCCAGGCATGACTGTTTTAGAAAATCTGGAAATGGGTAAATTTTTTAGAAAAGATCGCCAATCTGAAATGGATGAAGATCTAGAAAAGGTTTTCCATCTTTTCCCAAGGCTGAAAGAACGAATTGGGCAAGCGGGTGGAACACTTTCTGGTGGCGAACAGCAAATGCTTGCGATCGGCCGGGCTCTAATGGCGCGACCAAAAGTTCTTCTTTTGGATGAACCGTCGATGGGTCTAGCTCCGATGATGATTCAGAACATCTTTAACATCATCACTGAAATTAATAAAGCTGGCACGACGATTTTATTAGTTGAGCAAAATGCCCAACAAGCGTTACAGCGTGCTCATCGGGCTTATGTTCTTGAAACTGGCAAGGTTGTTAAAGAGGCTAAAGCCTCAGATTTGTTAAACGATCCAGCGGTTCGCGAGGCATACCTCGGAACCGGCGCACATTAACGATCAGAAAGAATTAAGCACGTAATTCGTGCAGTACAAGTTCGCTGGCCTTCTTCATTGGTAATCACAATTTCGTAAGTGCAAAGAGTTTTTCCAAGCGATACAGGGGTGGCAACTCCAGTAACTTTTCCTTTGGTTGCGGCTTTGTGATGTGTCGCATTGATATCTATACCTACTATTTTGCGATCTAATCCAGCATGTAACGCAGTACCAATTGAACCTAATGACTCGGCTAAAACAACATTTGCACCGCCGTGTAGCAAACCAACCGGTTGACGATTTCCTTCAACAGGCATGGTGGCAACAAGGCGCTCTGGCGCGGCCTCAATAATTTCGATACCCATTTTTTTATCGAGTTCGGCCTGGCCACGCTCTTTTAAAAGCTTCAAATAGTCTGTCATGAGGCAAGAGGGTAACACTTAAGATTACGTTTATGGGTGAGCGTCTTCTCTTAATCGATGGCCACTCAATGGCTTATCGGGCCTACTACGCACTACCCGTTGAAAATTTCACAACATCAAGTGGCCAGCACACCAATGCAATTTACGGTTTCACAAATATGTTGCTGGCATTGATTAAGGAGGAAAAACCCACGCATATTGCGGTTGCATTTGATGTTTCTAGAAAGAGTTTTCGGACTGAAAAATTTCCAGAATACAAAGCAAATCGAAGCGCGACTCCAGATGAATTCCGAAGTCAAATACCTTATTTAAGCCAGTTACTTAGCGCCATGAAAATCATGGAATATTCACTAGAAGGCTTTGAAGCCGATGATTTAATTGCCACGATTGCAACTGATGCAAGCGCCAAAGGAATGGAAGTTCTAATTTGTTCTGGGGATCGGGACACATTTCAATTAGTTCGAAACGATGTGACTGTTCTTTATCCAAAGCGTGGCGTAAGTGACCTTGCGCGGATGACACCGGATGAAGTAAAAAATAAATATGGCTTGTCACCAGAACAATATCCAGACTTTGCAGCGCTGCGAGGTGATCCAAGTGATAACTTACCTTCGATTCCTGGGGTCGGCGAGAAAACAGCAGCCAAATGGATCATTGAGAATGAAAGTTTAGAAAATCTACTTGAAAATGCTCCGGCTATTCCAGGAAAAGCCGGAGATGCGCTTCGGGCTAATTTGGCACAAATTAAATTGAATCACGAATTAACCCATCTTAGACGGGATGTGCCAATTAAATATGACTTAAAAGAATTGGCACGAAATGAATTCGATAATAAGGCGCTTCGAAACCTTTTTGACCAACTCGAATTCAAAACGTTAAGAGATCGAATTCCATCAGAAAAAACTGAAATACAAGTTGAAATCGCCCTAGTTAAAGCTGAAGAATTATCAAAAATTATTGAAAAAACAACAGGACCAATCGCAATCTCTTTTGAGTTGCTCGACGAGCGGCTAAATTCATACTCAGTTGCACTTGAAAATGGCGAGAGTTATTTAGTGATGTCTGACGAAGTCGGTCTATGGTTGGCTGATTCAAAAATTGAAAAGATAATCTTTGATCACAAATCCTTAGCGCGAACTATGGATTTCGAGGGTTTAATTTTCGATGTTTCGTTGGCAAGCTACTTAGTTGATCCCGGAAATCGACTTAATTCATTGTCTGAAGTTAGCGAACGCTGGTTAGGCATTGAAAACAATTCCGCCATCGCCTTATTTGAACTTCGTAAAGTTCTAGAACCTGAATTAGCAAAACGTGAATTAACTAGGTTGTTGCTAGAAATTGAGCAACCAATATCTGAAATTTTGAGCAGTATGGAACGAAATGGGATTTCGATCGATAAGGCATTACTGAAAAACTTAGAACAGGAGTTTTCAAGTGAAGTTGCAAGACAAACGGCCACGGCGCACAAAGCTGCGGGCCATGAGTTCAATGTGGCTTCGCCAAAACAATTACAAGTTGTACTTTTTGAAGAACTAAAATTACCAAAAACGAAGAAAATAAAGACTGGATACACCACCGATGCCGATAGTTTAAATTGGCTATTCGAAGAGACCAAGCATCCAGTCTTAGAAGCGCTCTTGAAAATTCGAGAGATTTCAAAATTGAAAAGCGTGGCTGAAGGATTAATCGAAGCAATTAAACATGACGGGAAAATTCATACTCATTTTCAGCAAACTATTGCCGCCACGGGTCGTTTGTCTTCAACTGAGCCAAATTTGCAAAATATTCCGATTCGAACTGACGCTGGAAAACGAATTAGAACAGCATTTATTCCAACTAAAGATTTCGACTCAATTCTTACTGCCGATTACAGCCAAATTGAATTGCGAATAATGGCGCATTTATCAAATGATGAACATTTATTGAATGCATTTGCCAGCGGAGAAGACTTGCACACTTCAGTTGGATCGCTTGTATTTGGGGTAAAACCGAGCGAAGTAACTCCGGACATGCGTCGCCAAGTTAAGGCGATGTCTTATGGATTAGCCTACGGATTATCTGCATTTGGTTTATCCGCGCAATTAGATATCACACCTACTGCAGCTACGTCGCTTATGAATACGTATTACGAAAGATTTGGTGGGATTCGGGATTTTTTGCAATCCGTTTTAGTGCAGGCTCGAAAAGACGGTTATACCGAAACCCTCCTAGGTCGAAGAAGATATTTACCTGACCTTCAAAGCGATAATCGAATTCGGAGAGAAACTGCAGAGCGAATGGCGCTAAATGCTCCAATGCAAGGGTCCGCAGCTGACATCATAAAAATTGCAATGATTAAAGTTGACAATGCAATCAAAGAGGCAAAATTGAAATCAAGAATGCTGCTTCAAATTCATGACGAACTTCTATTCGAAATTGTTGATTCAGAAAAGGAACAGTTAACCGAAATCATAAGAACTGAAATGGGGCAGGCATACCCGCTAAAAGCGCCACTTTCAGTAAATATCGGAATTGGTAAGAATTGGGATAGCGCTAATCATTAGCATTCACGCTCCAAATTGACCGACTTCAACCCTTCCCGTAGCCTTGCGCAGTCATCGGAGTTCTAAAGCCATTAGAAAAACGCCCAACTATTAATTTGTCCCTACGGAGTATTTTGAGTAATTCACAAATCGCAGTTAACGACATCGGAACTGCAGAAGATTTTCTAGCCGCAATCGAAGGCACAATCAGAAATTTCAACGATGGTGATTTAGTCACCGGCGTTATTGTTCAAGTAGATCGAGATGAAGTTCTCGTTGATATTGGTTATAAGACCGAAGGTGTGATTCCTTCTCGTGAACTTTCTATTCGCCACGATGTTGATCCAAGCGAATTAGTAAAAGTTGGCGAGCAAATCGAAGCTCTCGTTTTACAAAAGGAAGATAAAGAAGGCCGCACAATACTTTCCAAGAAACGCGCTCAATATGAGAAGGCATGGGGAGAAATAGAACAGAAGAAGGAACGCGATGAAGTCGTTACCGGAACTGTCATCGAAGTTGTAAAAGGTGGCTTAATTGTTGATATTGGTTTGCGTGGCTTCTTGCCAGCATCTCTTGTAGAAATGCGTCGAGTTCGTGATTTGACTCCATATATTGGAAAGCAAGTAGAAGCCCGAATCATCGAATTAGATAAAAATCGAAATAACGTGGTTCTATCTCGCCGCGCATTTTTAGAGCAGTCCCAATCTGAATCTCGCACTACGTTCTTGAACCAATTACAAAAGGGTCAAGTTCGAACAGGTGTAATTTCATCAATTGTAAACTTTGGTGCATTCGTAGATTTAGGCGGCGTTGACGGTTTAGTTCATGTTTCTGAACTTTCTTGGAAACATATCGATCACCCAAGCGAAGTCGTTGAGGTTGGCGACGAAGTCACTGTAGAAGTTTTAGAAGTCGACTTCGAACGCGAACGCGTTTCACTTTCCTTGAAGGCAACTCAAGAAGATCCTTGGCAAGCGTTTGCGCGCACTCACACAATTAATACAGTTGTGCCAGGTGTGGTAACCAAGTTGGTGCCTTTCGGTGCATTTATTCGAGTTCATGAAGGCATTGAAGGACTAGTCCACATTTCAGAATTGGCTGAACGCCATGTTGAGATTCCCGAGCAGGTTGTTTCGGTTGATGACGAATTATTTGTAAAAATAATTGATATTGATCTAGAACGTCGTCGAATTTCACTTTCGTTAAAGCAAGCTAACGAAGGGCAAGAAGTTGAAGTTGAATCATTTGATCCAACTCAATATGGAATGCCGGCACGTTACGATGCAAACGGAAACTTCATTTATCCAGAAGGTTTTGATCCTGATGCGCAGGAATGGAAGCCAGGATATGAAGCACAACGCGAAGAGTGGGAGCGTCAATACGCCGAAGCTCAAGCACGCTTCATGGCACATAAGAAGCAGAAGGAAGCAGCAAAAGCAGCGGAAGCTGCTGCAACACCTGCAGCGGAATAATTATTTAATTAAAGGCCGCGACCTTGACCGAAAGTCAGTGTCGCGGCCTTTTTCTCATTTACCCTTTGTGACTATGTTGGTAGTAGGACTTACTGGTGGCATCGGCGCCGGCAAATCTTTAGTTGCGCGCTATTTTGCAGAGCTAGGAGCGGTTGTTATTTCCGCAGATGATTTGGCTCGCCAAGCAATCGAACGCGGTACTCCTGGTTTTGATGCGGTTGTTGCCTTGTTTGGTGACGAAATTTTGAAAGAGGGCGACATAGATCGCCGCGCACTAGGTGACATAGTTTTTAAAGATGCCACCAAGCGAAAAGAGTTGGAGTCGATTATTCATCCAATTGTGCAAACTGAATTTGGTTTAGCGAGGAAATTAATTTCGCCTGATGAAATTTTGATATATGAAATACCTTTACTTGTTGAAACGGATGCTAAAGATAAATTTGATTTAATAATTACCGTAGAAGCACCAGTAGCCGAACGCGAAAAACGATTACTTAACAGGGGCCTGTTAGCTTCTCAAATATCGGCGCGGATAAATGCTCAAGCGGACGAACAAGCCAGACGAGATTTGGCGGATATCGTGATTGAGAATACGGGTGATACTGGGCAACTTTTGGCTGTAGTTGAAAAAATATGGGAAAGCGAACTCCAGGCACGGAAGTAAAGTAGGGCAATGCGTCCGGTCACCGATTTAGAACGTAAAGTTGCACCGTTCAAGGTAATCAGTGACTTTCAACCTGCCGGAGATCAGCCTGAAGCAATTGCTGAAATTGTAAATCGTTTGGAAAAGGGCGAAGAAGATATTGTCTTACTTGGCGCGACCGGAACGGGTAAATCCGCAACTACAGCTTGGTTAATTGAAAAAGTTCAAAGACCTACATTGGTTTTAGCTCCGAATAAGACTCTTGCTGCCCAGTTGGCAAACGAATTCCGAGAACTTTTACCCAACAATGCAGTTGAATATTTTGTTTCATACTACGACTACTACCAGCCAGAAGCATATGTGCCACAAACTGACACTTTTATAGAAAAAGACTCTAGCGTTAACGCCGAAGTTGAAAGATTGCGACATTCTGCAACAAATTCATTGTTAACTAGACGTGATGTAGTTGTGGTTGCGACTGTTTCTTGTATTTATGGGCTTGGCACTCCCCAGGAATACGTGGACCGAATGGTTCGCCTTCGAGTAGGGGATGAAATTGAACGAAACGCTTTACTTAGAAAATTTGTTGACATTCAATACAAGCGAAACGATTTAGCTTTTGAACGTGGCACTTTTCGAGTTCGCGGTGACACGGTCGAGATCATTCCGATGTATGAAGAATTAGCAATCCGTGTAGAAATGTTTGGCGATGAAATTGAGCGCATCACAACGCTTCACCCGTTAACTGGTGAAATAGTTAGAGATGAAACTGAGATGTATGTTTTCCCAGCAACTCACTACGCCGCTGGACCGGAAACTATGAAACGGGCAATCAAGCAAATTCAAACTGAACTTGAAGAGCAATTAAAAATTTTTGAACGCCAAGGTAAATTGCTAGAAGCCCAACGCATAAAAATGCGCACAACATTTGATATCGAAATGATGGAACAGTTAGGTTTTTGTTCTGGAATTGAAAATTATTCTCGCCATATTGATGGCCGGGCCCCAGGATCAGCTCCTAATTGCCTTTTGGATTATTTTCCAGAAGATTTTTTAGTTGTAATTGATGAAAGCCATGTAACGGTCCCGCAAATTGGGGCTATGTTCGAAGGCGATGCCTCTAGAAAGCGGACTTTGGTTGAACATGGTTTCAGATTACCGAGCGCGCTTGATAATCGCCCGTTGAAGTTTGATGAATTTCTGGAGCGAGTGGGACAGAAAATTTATCTCTCTGCAACTCCTGGAAAATATGAATTAGAGAAGACTGGTGGCGATGTAGTTGAGCAGGTAATCCGACCTACTGGATTAGTTGATCCAAAGATCGTGCTCAAACCAATCAAAGGTCAAATCGATGATTTACTAAACGAAATAAATATCCGGGTAGAAAAGAATGAGCGGGTACTGGTAACTACCTTAACTAAGAAGATGTCCGAAGATTTAACTGAGTATTTATCAGAGCGATCAGTTCGAGTTCGGTATTTGCATTCTGAGGTGGACACTTTACGTCGCGTTGAACTTTTACGTGAACTTCGCACTGGAGCCTATGATGTTTTGATTGGTATTAATTTACTTCGCGAAGGTTTGGATCTGCCGGAAGTATCTTTAGTCGCAATTTTAGATGCAGATAAAGAAGGGTTTTTACGATCGACAACTTCTCTGATTCAAACAATTGGACGGGCAGCTCGAAATGTTTCTGGTGAAGTACACATGTATGCCGACAATTTGACTGAATCAATGAAGCGAGCAATCGATGAAACCAATCGCAGGCGGGCTAAGCAAATCGCATATAACACTGAACGCGGTGTTGATCCACAACCATTGCGAAAGAAGATTTCGGACATAACTGAATTAATTGCAAAGGAGAGCGAGGATACTTCGATTCTTTTGGCTGGCAAAAAAATCACTGCTCCGGATATTGGCTTGGAAATTGCCAGCGGTGCTTCATTGCCGCGACAAGAATTGATGGCCTTGATAGGCTCTTTAACTGATCAAATGCAAGCTGCGGCAGCAGATCTTCAATTTGAACTAGCAGCAAGACTTAGAGACGAGATTAAAGATCTCAAACGTGAACTTAGAAACATGGAAAATGCAGGAGCTTAGATGACCGATAAGTTGATTGTTCGTGGTGCCCGCGAGCACAACTTAAAGAATGTTTCGATTGAACTTCCACGAAATAGTCTGGTTGTATTTACGGGTTTATCTGGCTCCGGTAAATCTTCATTAGCTTTTGACACCATATTTGCCGAAGGCCAGCGTCGATATGTTGAATCTTTATCGGCATATGCCAGACAATTTTTGGGGCAGATGGATAAGCCGGATGTTGATTTCATTGAAGGTTTATCGCCAGCAGTTTCAATTGATCAAAAATCTACAAATCGAAATCCACGATCGACTGTTGGGACTATCACTGAAGTTTATGACTATCTTCGACTTTTGTTTTCAAGAGCCGGCCGTCCACATTGTCCAAAATGCGGAGCCGAAGTTACTCGCCAAACTCCACAAGCAATAGTCGATCAAATCTTGGCATTATCTGTTGGCACAAAATTTCAAGTGTTAGCACCAATTGTGCGTGCGCGTAAAGGGGAATTCATTGATCTATGGGGAGAATTAACTACCCAAGGTTTCTCCCGTGCGCGAGTCGATGGGAAAACCATCCAATTAACAGAACCACCTAAGTTAAAAAAACAAGAAAAACACACCATCGAAGTTGTTGTTGATCGATTATCTGTAAAGCCGGAATCAAAATCTCGAATCACAGATTCAATCGAGACCGCGCTAAAACTGGCAAACGGAATTGTGGTCTTGGATGTGATCGATGCCGACGAGTTAGTATTCAGCGAACATTTGGCTTGTCATGATTGCGGTCTATCTTTTGAAGAGTTCGAGCCGCGCAGTTTCTCTTTTAATTCACCTTTCGGCGCCTGTCCTGAATGCACTGGAATTGGTTCAAAATTAGAAGTAGATCAAGAATTAGTTATTCCAAATGATTCGCTATCAATTAACGATGGCGCAATTGCTCCATGGTCAGGTGGTACAAGTAGTGAATATTTCAATCGGTTATTAGAAGGATTAGCTGCAGACGTTAAATTCTCATTAGACACTCCCTGGAAACGAATATCCGAAAAAGCTAAAGTAGCAATTCTTCATGGTTACGAGTACGAAGTTCATGTTAAATTTAAAAATCGATATGGCCGAGTTCGAAATTATTCGACTGGCTTTGAAGGTGTTATTCCGTTTATCGAGCGTCGCCACGCTGAAACAGATAGCGATTACAGCCGGGATAAATATGAAGCCTATATGCGTGAAACGCCGTGTCCGGCGTGTAAAGGTGCGCGATTAAAACCTGAAATTCTTGCCGTAACCATCGGTGGAAAATCAATTTCTGAGGTTTGTGAATTATCAATTGCCGATTGTGCAAGTTTCTTGAGAGAGATCAAATTAAACGACCGAGAAATGAAAATTGCTGAACGGGTATTAAAGGAAGTTCATGCTCGGTTAGGTTTCTTGCTAGATGTCGGATTGGATTATTTAACCTTAGCCAGAGCTGCCGCGACTTTATCTGGTGGCGAAGCTCAAAGAATTCGCCTAGCAACCCAAATTGGTTCTGGTTTAGTCGGAGTGCTTTATGTATTGGACGAACCAAGTATTGGGTTACACCAACGTGACAATCGACGATTAATCGAAACTTTAACAAGGTTGCGAAATTTGGGTAATACCTTGATTGTGGTCGAACACGATGAAGAAACAATAAGAACAGCTGATTGGATTGTAGATATCGGACCAGGCGCAGGTGAGCATGGTGGAAAAGTTGTCGTTTCTGGCAATTACGAATCGCTTATTTCTAATAAGGAATCCATAACTGGTGCATATCTTTCGGGGCGAAGAGCAATTGAGATTCCTAAAAAACGACGCCCATTTGATTCAAAGCGTAAATTGACGGTAAAAGGTGCTCGAGAAAATAATCTTAAAGATATCGAAGTTGATATCCCACTTGGCGCTTTCGTCGCCGTAACGGGCGTGAGTGGCTCTGGCAAGTCAACTTTAGTTAATGACATTCTCTATTCAACCTTGGCGAATAAATTAAATGGAGCCCGAATTGTTCCTGGTCGTCACAAGAGTGTTCTTGGTATAGATCTATTAGACAAGGTTGTGCACGTTGATCAATCGCCAATTGGTAGAACGCCACGATCAAATCCTGCAACCTACACTGGAGTTTTCGATAAAGTTCGAGCTCTTTTTGCAGAAACAACAGAGGCAAAAGTTCGTGGCTACCAACAAGGTCGATTTTCTTTTAACGTAAAAGGTGGCCGATGCGAAAATTGTGCTGGTGATGGCACAATCACTATTGAAATGAATTTTCTTCCTGATGTTTATGTACCGTGCGAAGTTTGTCATGGCGCGAGGTATAACCGCGAAACTTTAGAAGTTCATTACAAAGGTAAAACAATTGCCGAAATTTTGGATCTACCAATCGAAGAGGCGCATGCTTTCTTTGAATCAGTTCCGGCAATTGCTCGTTATCTAAAAACTTTATGCGATGTTGGCCTTGGTTATGTGCGGTTAGGGCAGTCGGCACCAACGCTATCTGGTGGCGAAGCGCAACGAGTTAAATTAGCAACGGAACTACAACGCCGATCTACTGGTAGAACCATCTATGTTCTCGATGAACCAACTACTGGATTACATTTTGAAGATGTCAATAAATTGCTAGTAGTTTTAAATCGATTGGTTGATGGCGGAAACACCGTTGTAGTTATTGAACATAATCTGGATGTAATCAAATCGGCCGACTGGGTAATTGATATGGGACCAGAAGGTGGCCATCGAGGCGGGGAAGTTGTTGCAACTGGAACACCTGAATCGGTATCAAAGGTTTCAGGTAGTTTCACGGGGAAATTCTTAAAAGAAATTTTGGCAAGCAACCGCAAGGCAAAATAATGCCAGCTAGTTTTAAACCTGAAAACATTCCGGCCGAGCCAGGTGTCTATCGGTTTTATGACAAAGATGACCAAATTCTTTATGTGGGCAAAGCGCTGAATTTGAAAAATCGACTTGGTTCATACTTTCAAGAAAATCTGCCCGAACGAACTGATCGAATGGTAACTCAATCTACAAGAGTCGATTGGACCATTGTAGATTCAGAAATTGAGGCACTACAACTCGAATTTTCTTGGATTAAACAATATCGACCACCATTTAACGTCAGGTTTCGAGATGATAAAAGTTATCCATATTTGGCTCTTTCGGTTAATGAGAAATTTCCCAAATTATTCATAACCAGAAGAGAGCGAGTTAAGGGGATCAACTATTACGGTCCTTATATCCAACCACGGGCTTTGCGATCAACTTTTGACACGCTATTAAAAATCTTTCCAGTTCGTAGCTGCACAAATTCAAATTTTGACCGAGCAAAAAATAATAAGCGCCAATGCCTGCTCGGTGATATCGGAAAATGCTCCGCACCTTGTGTTGGTTGGATTGACGAAACCGGCCATCGAGAAATTGTTAAGAAGTTAGATAAATTCCTTTCGTCCGGAAGTCATGATTTGGTCCCATTGCTTACCAACGAAATGAATGAAGCGAGCAAGAACCAAGAATATGAACGAGCCGCTAGATTGCGCGATCAAATTTCTGCTTTAGAAACCTCTCTAGAATCAAGCGACGCAGCACTCTCAGAGACGATAAATGCAGATGTGGTCTCGCTTTATTCAGAGGGGCTACATACCGCAGCTTCAATTTTCAAGGTGAGAGCTGGTGCAATCCGTGGCTCAAGAAGTTGGGTGTTAAATCAGAAAGAAGTTCTAGAAGATGAAGACGAAATAACACCATTACTTCTTGAAATTTATTCAAATGAATCCGATTGTCCATCGGAATTGATAGTTAATCGCAAACCCGATGAATCAATTGGTGAACTATTGAAAATTAACATCAAGCTACCGCAACGTGGTGAAAAATTTGACCTTTCTAAGACGGTAGAACGAAATGCCAGGTATGCTTTAATTCAATATTTAAGTAAACGCTCGAAGGACGCAGCGGTTAGTGGTCGAGCGTTAACCCAGTTACAAGAGGCGCTGAATTTGGAGAGTGCGCCGCTTAGAATCGAATGTTTTGATATTTCAAATATTTCTGGGACAACTGTCGTTGCCTCCATGGTGGTTTTTGAGGATGGACAAGCGAAAAAGAGCGATTATCGAAGGTTCATAATCAATCGTGGTCCAGGTCCAATCGATGACTCTAGATCGATGCACCAGGTAATAACTCGGAGAATGAAAAGATGGCTACAAGATCAAGAAGCTGAAATTGGTGAAACGCCTGGCAAGTTTTCCTATACTCCAAATTTGATTGTCGTTGATGGCGGAATTCCGCAAGTTAATGCTGCCGAACGCGCATTGTTAGAACTTGGGATTTCTGATTTACCATTAATTGGTTTAGCGAAACGGTTAGAAGAAGTTTGGTTACCGCATGCCAAAACTCCAATTGTTTTGCCTCGAAATAGCGATGGGCTCTATTTATTGCAACAACTCAGGGATGAAGCTCATCGTTTTGCGATCACCTTCCATCGCTCGCGCAGATCCAAATTAATGCTTGAATCAGTTTTAGACGAGGTGGCAACGCTTGGTCCAGCACGGCGCGCAGCTCTCCTAGATCGATATGGTTCAGTGGCAGCTATTAAAAAGGCTTCCGTTGAAGATATCGCAAAAACTCCAGGAATCGGCGACCGGTTAGCGCAAATTATTCATGACCATCTTCTAGCAAGTTATGAAAAAGTTGATATGGAAACTGGAGAGATTTTAGATGCTTGACACCCAAGGCATGATGTAGCCATGAGCGAACGTAAAGTACTCATCCTTACTGGGATGTCTGGTGCTGGTCGATCGACGGTAGCGCATGCGTTAGAAGATTCTGGATGGTACGTAGTTGATAATTTACCTCCGGCGTTGTTACCAGATTTACTTACCAAAAGTGAAAGTGTGCCGGCATTAGCAGTGGTGGTCGACGTTCGCGGTGGCAAATTTTTTGATGACTTAAATAGCGCTCTGGAAACTTTAAATGCTAAGTCGCTCTCATATCAATTGTTATTTTTAGACGCCAGCGATCAGGCCTTGGTCCAGAGATTTGAAGCGACGCGCAGGCCGCATCCTTTGCAAAAAGATGATCGAATCTTAGATGGAATTTTGCGGGAGCGAACCAAGTTAGAGAATTTGAGAGCCTCAGCCGATGTTGTAATTGATAGCAGCGGATTAAATGTTCATCAACTTGAAAAAAGAGTTGCTGAAACTTTTGGTGGGGGAAGTAACCCAACAATTCGAATAAATGTTTTAAGTTTCGGTTACAAGTACGGCATTCCAGTAGATGCAGATTTGGTTCTAGATTGCAGATTCATTCCTAACCCACACTGGGTTCCAGAACTTAGACAATTAACTGGGTTGACTGCCGAAGTAGCAAATTACGTTTTTGATCAACCCGAAGTAACTGAAGTGGTCGAAAAGTATGTGGGCTTGCTTAAAACTTTAAGCAAAGGTTACTTAAGAGAAGGAAAGAAATTTGTCACTTTGGCAGTTGGCTGCACAGGTGGAAAACATCGCAGCGTTGCGATAGCTGAAAAGATAGCAACCGAACTAAATAAGAAAGAGATTTCAACTAAGGCGATTCACCGAGATCTTGGTCGGGAATAACTCTTCATGGAGTTCTTGGATTTCAGGCAATTAAAAGTTGTAGCACTCGGCGGGGGACACGGTTTGGCCGCAACTCTTTCGGCGTTACGTCAATTAACTTCAGAAATCACCGCAGTAGTTACGGTAGCCGATAATGGTGGATCGAGTGGACGATTGCGCAAAGAATTTTCAATCATGCCGCCAGGTGATTTACGGATGGCGTTAACCGCTTTATGTAGCGACGATGAATGGGGTCGGAGCTGGGCTGAAATATTGCAGTATCGATTTACGAGTGAGGGTGAATTGAATGGCCACGCGATCGGAAATTTACTTTTAGCGGCGCTATGGGATCGGGACGCGGATACCGTCGCTGGCTTGGATCGAGTTGGTTCATTACTTCGCGTGGTCGGTCGAGTTTTACCGATGGCATCGGAACCATTGGAAATTGAAGGAACTTTCATAACTTCTGTTGGTCGAATCGTTGTTCGTGGGCAGAAAGAAGTTGCAACGGCAAAAGGTAAATTAGACTCAATTAAATTAATCCCCGAACGACCACATTCCCACGCTGAGACGATTTCAGCAATTTTAAATGCTGATGTAATAACGATGGGTCCAGGATCTTGGTTGACAAGTGTTCTACCTCATTTAATGGTTCCCGCTCAGCGCGAAGTGATAGCTAAAAGTAAGGCGAAAAAACTTTTGCTTTTAAATTTAGATGCGCATCCAGAAATTTCTGGCGATGAATATGCCGGTTATACACCTGAGGAACACCTCCAATTACTCCACTCATATGCGCCAGAAATTCGATTCGATTACGTGGTGGCTGATCAGAACGGCATCCGGGATAAAGTTGAACTTGAGACTATGGTTCGAGAAATTGGCGGAAAGCTAGTGATTTCCGACCTACGCAAGGTTCCAGGTGGAATTCATCACGATATTGGAAAATTAATTTCTACTTTCAGCCACATTTTCGAAGAAATTTTGGTTTGATACCGCCGTGGCGATGACACCAAGTGTAAAAGACGAATTAACTCGACTAACCGTCTCAAAGCCATGTTGCCGCAAAGCGGAAGTATCTGCTTTATTGCGATTTGCTGGTGGGCTTCATGTTGTAGCGGGTCGAATTGTTGTCGAAGTTGAATTAGATGCTGCGCAATCTGCCCGTCGATTGCGAAAAGATATCTCGGAAATTTATGGCCATGAAAGCGACCTTGCCGTAATTTCATCAAGTGGATTACGCAAAGGATCAAGATATGTAGTTCGCGTTGTCAACGATGGGGAAGCGCTTGCACGCCAAACTGGTTTAGTAGATTCAAATTCCAGACCAATTCGCGGACTGCCACCGCAAGTAGTTAATGGTTCAATTTGTGATGCTGAAGCTGCATGGCGCGGCGCATTTATCGCACATGGGTCACTTACCGAACCTGGCCGTTCCTCTTCGTTAGAAATCACCTGCCCAGGACCAGAAGCCGCTTTGGCATTAGTTGGAGCAGCGCGCCGATTGGGTATTACCGCAAAAGCGCGCGAAGTTCGAGGTGTTGATCGCGTAGTTATTCGTGACGGTGATGCAATTGGAGTTTTACTTACTCGACTTGGAGCTCACGAAAGTGTTATGGCATGGGAAGAGCGGAGAATGCGTCGAGAAGTTAGAGCGACAGCAAATCGTTTAGCAAATTTTGATGATGCAAATTTACGTCGCTCAGCAAGAGCAGCGGTGGCTGCATCGGCGCGGGTACAACGCGCGATGGAAATACTTGGCGAAACTATTCCAAAACATTTATTGGAAGCAGGAGAGCTTCGTGTTACTCATGGACAAGCGAGCCTAGAAGAACTTGGATCATTAGCAACTCCGCCAATGACAAAAGATGCAATCGCCGGAAGAATTCGAAGATTATTGGCGATGGCGGATAAACGTGCCGCTGAATTAGGAATTCCAGATACCGAGGCTGGGCTTTCACCCGATTTGCTCGGCTAGTTGACGCCGATTAAACTTAGACTTCGTACCCCAATGTTGTGGTGGATTTCAATATTTAATTTTTAGGAGCTCTCTCAGATGGCAACTCGCGTCGGCATTAATGGTTTTGGTCGGATTGGTCGCAATTTTTTTCGCGCCGCTCTAAATAATCCTGCAATTGAAATCGTTGGAATCAATGATTTAACACCAACCGCAACTTTGGCCCATTTGCTTAAATACGATTCGATTCTTGGCCGATTAGGCGTCGAAGTCACGGCTGGAGAAGGCTCAATTACTGTTGGTGGCAAAACCATTAAAGTCTTTGCAGAGCGCGACCCAGGTGCGCTTCCATGGGCAAGCGTTAATGCTGATGTGGTTGTTGAATCAACCGGTATTTTTACTAAAGCCGATGATGCAAAGAAACACATTTCGGCCGGTGCGAAAAAAGTAATTATTTCTGCGCCAGCTACAGATGAAGACATCACAATAGTTATGGGTGTAAACCATGAAAAATATGACCCAGCAAACCACAACATCATTTCAAATGCTTCATGTACAACAAATTGTTTAGCGCCAGTTGCCAAGGTTCTTCAAGACAACTTTGGAATTGTTCGTGGTTTAATGACCACAGTTCACGCTTACACCAATGATCAAGTAATTTTGGATTTTCCTCATAAAGATTTGCGGCGCGCGCGTGCAGCGGCAACAAACATCATTCCAACTTCTACTGGTGCAGCAAAAGCAATTTCATTGGTGTTGCCAGAGTTAAAAGGCAAACTTGATGGGTATGCGCTTCGCGTGCCGGTTCCAACCGGTTCGGTTACAGATTTAACCGTTGAATTGGCCAAAGAAGCATCTGCCGAGCAAATTAATGCTGCGCTCAAGTCGGCGGCAAATGGTGCGCTAAAGGGTTACTTGTACTACACCGAAGATCCAATCGTTTCCTCTGACATTGTTACCGATCCAGCATCATCAATTGTTGATGCTGGTTTAACTAAAGTAATTGGAACAACTGCAAAAGTGGTTGCTTGGTATGACAACGAGTGGGGTTATTCAAATCGATTAGTTGATTTGATTAAGTTAGTTGGCGCCAAGCTCTAATGACCAAACTTGAAGATCTCGCAGTTGCTAACAAGCGAGTTTTTCTCCGATGTGATCTAAACGTTCCGCTTAAAGACGGTGTTATAACGGACGATGGTCGAATTCGTGCTTCAATTCCGACGATTGATTTGCTGCTAAAAAATGGCGCTTCGATTGTAATCGCTGCTCACTTAGGAAGACCAAAAGGTGAGGCAAAACCAGAACTTTCTCTTTCGCCAATTGCTCACCGATTAGCAGAGTTATTAAATCGTCCAGTTAATTTCGCTGGGGGAATTACTGGCCCAGATATTGAAGCAAAAGCAGCAGCGCTAAAGCCTGGCGAAATTTTGATGCTCGAAAATATTCGCTATAGCCCAGCCGAAACAAGCAAAGATGAATCTGAGCGCCAGGCACTTGCGAACGAATTGGCGAAATTAGCAGACCTATATGTTGGTGATGGTTTCGGCGCAGTTCACCGAAAGCACGCATCAGTATTTGATTTGGCAAAACTTCTGCCAAATGCCGCCGGAAAACTTGTGGCCGGCGAGGTCGAAGTATTAAAAAAATTGACCGTTAATCCAGAGCGGCCATATGGAGTTGTTTTAGGTGGCGCAAAAGTTTCAGACAAGCTTGGCGTAATTGAAAACTTGCTCGGAAAAGTAAATGTTTTGGCAATCGGCGGCGGCATGGTGTTCACCTTCTTAAAAGCACAAGGATTGGAAATCGGTAAATCTCTAGTTGAAGATGAAATGATTGAGACCGTTAAAAATTTGATACAAACTGCAAAAACTAAGGGCGTTGAATTAATTCTGCCAACCGACATTGTGGTTGCACCAGCATTTTCCGCAGATTCAGAAGCAACCATAGTTTCAGCAAATGCAATTCCGGCTGATCAAATGGGTTTAGATATTGGTCCGGAATCAGCTAAAAAATTTGCTGCAGCAATTGCAAAATGTCGAACAGTTTTTTGGAATGGTCCAATGGGGGTATTTGAATTTCCAGCCTTTGCAAACGGAACTAGAGAGGTCGCATCTGCATTGACCAGAGTAACTGGCATTTCGGTAGTTGGCGGCGGCGATTCGGCTGCAGCGGTTCGCGCTTTGGGATTTAAAGATTCCGAATTTGGTTATATTTCAACTGGTGGCGGAGCTTCACTTGAATATTTAGAGGGAAAAGAGTTGCCGGGACTAACGGCGCTAGGTTTTTAAGGTTTTTAAGGTTTTTAAATAAGAGGAGCGGAAAATGCGTAAACCATTAATGGCTGGTAATTGGAAGATGAACCTCAATCATCTCGAAGCAATTGCTGTCGCACAAAAACTGGTTTATAGCTTGGATGATAAAGATTATGACGCAGTTGATATCGCCGTTCTGCCGCCTTTTACCGATATTAGGTCAATTCAAACATTGGTAGATGGGGATCGGTTACGCCTTCAATATGGCGCACAAGATTTGTCACCCGAAGCAAGTGGCGCGTTCACTGGCGATATCTCAGGCAGCATGTTGGCTAAATTAGGTTGCACTTATGTTGCCGTCGGCCACAGCGAACGACGGACGATTCACCATGAAGATGATCAATTGATAAACAAAAAAATTAAAGCGGCTTTAGCAAATGAATTAATTCCAATATTTTGCGTTGGCGAAGAGTTAGTTATTCGTGAATCGGGAACCCACGTAGCACATGTGGTAAATCAGGTGAAAAATGGTTTAGCTGGATTTCATAAGCCAGACTTAAAGAAAATAGTGATTGCCTATGAACCGGTATGGGCGATTGGAACTGGAAAAACTGCCACTCCAGAAGATGCTCAAGAAGTATGTTTTGAAATTCGAAATGCAATTAAGGAGATTGGGTCAGCAGAGATTGCACAGAACATGAGAATTTTGTATGGAGGCTCAGTTAAGTCATCAAACGTAGTTGAAATCATGGCGCAACCAGATGTGGATGGTGCACTTGTTGGCGGTGCAAGCCTAGATCCAGAGGAATTTGCCAAAATTGCAAAGTTTCATAACGCCAAGAGTGGCGAATAAACGCGATAGAATCTGGCCTTAAGGAGTTTAAATGAAACTAGCTATTTCGATTATTCTGATCATTACAAGTTTGTTGATGATCATGCTGGTCCTTTTACACAAAGGGAAGGGCGCCGGGCTATCTGATTTATTCGGCGGCGGAATTTCTTCATCATATGGCGGTTCCTCAGTAGTTGAACGCAACTTAGACCGGATCACGATTGTTGTTGGTGGACTTTGGTTTGCCTCTGTAGTAGCTCTTGGTTTATTACTTAAATAATTTATATCGACAACTTTTTAAAGACGTAGGAGTTTTAAATGGCAGGTGGCAGTGCAATTCGCGGTAGCCGAGTCGGCGCCGGGCCAATGGGTGAGGCCGAACGTGGCGAAGCTATTGAACGTTTTACGATCTCGTATTGGTGTGCAAATAACCACGAAATCAAACCGTCGTTTGCCAAAGAAGAAGGGGTAGAAATTCCCGATGAATGGGATTGCCCACGCTGTGGCTTTCCAGCAGGTCGTGACAAAAACAATCCACCTAGCCCGATGAAAAATGAGCCATATAAAACACATTTAGCTTATGTAAAAGAGCGTCGCACACCGGCTGAAGGTGCAAAAATTTTAGAAGATGCTTTAAAAAAATTACGTGGCGACGACGATTAAAGTCTGTTTGCCAATTCAATCAATTGTGCAATAGCGATTTTTCGATTTCTAAAATGGAGTCTAGAAACTGGATAGTTTCGCTCCTTAAGTGCTCGGGCATCACCCAACGCCTGTGCCATCAATAAAGCTTTAAATCCAAATTTTTGATTTGGAATCTTAAAATCTCTTTCAACTTCACCGGTTAATTGCAAAAAAGATCCGTTTGGTTGGCCACCTTTATGGAACTGGCCAGTTGAATGGAGGAATCTAGGGCCCCAACCAAAAGTTACTGGGCGGCCAGATTTTTTCGCCAGAATCTCGCGCAACTTATAAATCTCAAGATCTTCGATACGATCTAGATATGCGGTAATCGCCAAGTATCCGTTAATAGGTATGGAATGAATTATTTTGCGAAGTTCGTCTAAAACATCATGCTTTTCACCAAAAATCTCAATCTCGCCATCAATCGCGATTGACTTGAAATTTGGAATTAAACCATTCCATTCAGCTAGTAACCTTCCCGTCTGCTCTTTTGCTTCGGTCACATTTGGTTGGTTGAACGGATCAATATTAAGTGCGGTGCCAAGTAGAGCAGTAGTCCATTCCCAAAAAATAAATTGAGATGCTAGGTCACCACGAACTTGAAGATCACCTGAATTTTCAAAACCGATTCGAATTTGATTACTTCCGATAGTGGCATCGCTCGTTTCGATAACAACTGGAAGTCGACCTGTGCCGTCTTTCCCGGTTGATTCTGCAATAAGTTGCTCAATCCAATCTGATAAGCCAGGCATGGAAATCGAATCGGTAAATGCAAGATATTGTTCAGATTGAGTGGCTATTAAGTAGGCCAGATCAATTGCTGGATTAAATTCTTCAAAAAGTTGGCCTAAAGTTTGGTGTGCGCTTTGTAGTAAATCATCTACTTTTATCCCTAATATTGCAGCTGGCACCAAACCAAAAGCGCTCAATGCGCTAAATCTGCCGCCAACATTTGGATCTGCGTTTACTACATGGAAACCATTCTTTCTCGCGTCAACATCTAGGGGTGAATTAGGGTCGGTGCAGAAAATCATATGTTCTTTTGGATTTAGGCCAGCTGCATTGAATTGATCTTCAAAAAACGATCTTTGTGAGGACGTTTCAATTGTTGATCCAGATTTAGAACTCACTAAAACAATAGACTTCTTTAAGTCGTTCTTTAATGCATGGGAGAGATAATTAGGATCAGTTGAATCCAATATGAAAATTTTCTTACCGTAAGTTGCTGCTAAGACTTCCGGGGCTAGGGAAGATCCACCCATGCCACACAAAATCAACTGGTTACCCGCTCCAAATTTGGCTTCGATTTCTTCTAGCTCCGGAATTAAAGTAAGCGATGATGTGGGCAAATCCACCCAATTAAGCCGGATGGCAGCTTCCGGTGCAGCTGATTCTCCCCAAATAAAAGGGTCTTTTCTTTTTAACTTCGCATTCGCCGACACAAGTGTGCGGTACAGAGGTGAAGAGCGATCAACTCTTGCTAGTAATTCACCATCAATTTCAACTGTCATTTCTGTACTCGAACCAACTCAATCAGGGCCTTCCAGCTCTCAATGAATTTAGCAATGCCGTCTCGCTCCAATTCGTCGGTGACTAATTTGAGATTTATTCCAGACGCATTTAGATCCGCCATTATTAACTTGGACTCTTCAATTCGTTGCCCAATTGGTTTTGCTGATGGATTTCCGTGGTCTAAAAATGCATCAAGTGTGGCTGGTGGCATTGTATTTACGGTATTAGGGGCAATCAATTCATCAATATATTTGGTATCCGAATAATTCGAATTCTTTACGCCAGTAGATGCCCAGAGCGGTCGTTGAAAATTTAAAGTATTTTCTAACCCAGTAAATTTCTTTTGGAAAAGCTCATATGCTAAGCAGGCATTGGCAACAGCTGCTTTACCTTTTAGCGTTTCATTTTCTAAAAGTGGATCTATTGCGGTATCGAGTCGTGAGATAAAGAATGATGCAACGGAATGAACTTTTTTCGGATTAGCACATTTTTTGGCACCGGCAATGTAGGCGTCAATTACTTCGCCGTATCTTTCGATTGAAAATATTAAAGTCACGTTTACAGAAATACCAGATGAGATTAATTCGGTTAGAGCGACCAAACCTTCCTTAGTTGCCGGAACTTTGATCATCAAATTTTCTTGGTCGATCATGCCCCAAAGTCGTTTCGCTTGCTCAACAGTTTTAGTTGCATCATGCGCAAGTCGAGGATCTACTTCGATACTGACGCGACCATCGACACCATTAGTTTCCGAATAAATTGGCTTTAAAATTTGGCAAGCTCTTCGTACGTCATCCGTGGTTAGCTGCTCAATAATTTCTTCCGCATTTAAATTGCGAATCGTTTCAATATCATTTCTATAACTTGGATCTTTGGTTATGGCGGCGGTAAAAATTGCCGGATTTGTGGTTACTCCATAAATTTCGCGCCGATTTACCCGGTTGACCAGAGAATTTGAATTACCGTTATCGATGTTGCCGCGGGATAAGTCATCTAGCCAGGCCGATGTTCCGGCTTGATAAAGATCTGATATTTTCATCGGATTCTAGCTTTTATCTTCTCTGTAATTGATTCCGGCGCAAAACCATATTCTTCAAATAGAATTTTCGGTGAAGCAGATGCGCCGTAATGTTCTAACGAAATCACAATTCCATCTGCCCCTACATAGTCACGCCATCCTTGAGCAATACCAACCTCGATGCTCACCTTTAAAACATCTTTTGGAAGTACCGAGGATTTGTAGCTTTCAGATTGATCGTTAAACCATTCAAGACAAGGCGCGCTGACAACTTGTACATCAGGAAGCATTTCCGAAATTTTCATCGCGATTGAAACCTCTGAACCTGTCGCAATAATTACGACCTTTGGATTTCTTGCCGATTTCAATATGTAAGCACCTTTGGCAACTCCCTCAGCGCTCTCTAATTCACCACGATCAAAAACCGGTAAATTCTGGCGAGATAGCGCGATTCCGGCAGGTTTGTTTCGCTTCAGGATTTCCAGCCAAGCAACTGCAACTTCATTTGCATCGGCAGGTCTTACAAAATTGAAATTTGGGATTGCACGAAGTGCCGCAAAATGTTCAATCGGCTGATGCGTTGGACCATCTTCGCCCAAACCAATCGAATCGTGGCTCCATACAAATATTGATGGAATATCCATCAGTGCTGCCAAACGTACTGCTGGGCGCATGTAATCACTGAAAACTAAAAAGGTTCCACCAAATGCTCTTGATAAACCATTTAACGTGATGCCATTCAAGATTGCACCCATCGCATGTTCTCGAATTCCAAAATGGATTACTCGACCAAATGGTGAGGCACCTTTAATTGAGCTACTTGCTGGCAAAAACGACCCACCATTTTCAATTGTGGTGTTGTTACTTTCCGCTAAATCAGCCGAACCGCCCCAAAGTTCGGGCATCGTTTCCGCAATGGCATTAATTACTTTGCCTGATGCGGCTCTAGTCGATAATTCCTTCTCACTAGAGAAAGTTGGCAATTTAATTTCAGGTAGTTCCCGCGCCATTAATCGCTTTAATAGTTTCGCTGAAGCTGGATTGCTAATTTCCCATTTGGCGAATTCTTCGTCCCATTTCTTGTGGATAACCGCACCACGTTCTTTCACCTTACGTGCATGATCCAATAAGTTTGCTGGCATTGCAAAAATTTCGTCAGGATTTAATCCAAGTTCTTTCTTAGTTGCGGCAATTTCGTCTGGTCCAAGTGCTGAACCATGAGATTTTGCAGTATTTCGCGCATTTGGCGCTGGCCACGCAATTACTGTTTGAATTCGAATTAAAGATGGTTTTGTTTTCTCATTCTTAGCATTTTCGAGCGCTTGATCTATGGCAGATAAATTTGCCGAACCATCTGAGTTTGCTGAGATATCTTGAACGTGCCAACCGTATGCTCGATAACGAGCCGAGACATCTTCTTTGAAAGTTAATTGCGTATCGCCTTCAATCGAAATTCGATTTTCATCAAATAGCACGATTAAATTACCAAGTTCTTGCGTGCCGGCAATCGAAGATGCCTCACTACTAACGCCTTCCTGTAAATCACCTTCGGAACAAATTACATAAATTCTGTGATCAAATAGTTCAGAATTTTTATCTATCAATCCTTTGTTAAACCGAGTTGCCATGGCCATTCCGACCGCCGTGGCAATTCCTTGACCGAGTGGCCCGGTTGTCATTTCGACCCCAGCTGTATGACCGAATTCGGGATGGCCAGGAGTTAATGAATTATGGGTTCGAAAAGCTTCTAAATCAGCCAATTCCAGGCCGTAACCACTTAAGAATAATTGGGTATAAAGCGTCAAAGAAGAGTGGCCACACGATAGAACAAATCGATCTCGACCGATCCATTTTGGATCAGCCGGATCATGAACTAAGTGGCGCTGGAAAAGTAAATAAGCCACGGGTGCGAGTGACATTGCGGTTCCTGGATGACCATGACCAGCCTTTTGCACTGCATCTGCAGCTAAGACTCGGGCATATTTAATTACTTCATCATCTTCTTTAACCCAATTATTCAATTGATACTCCCTCTAATGAGTTCTTTAACTTCAGCAGTTATAAATCTAATACGGACGCGCCAGGCGAAAATCCAAAATAGCGCCGCACCCAGCATATGGGTTGCAACTAATATTTCTGGAACTCCAGTAAAAAATTGAACGTAACCAATAACTCCTTGCGCAAGTGCAACTAACGCAAAAATTCGAATTTCATTTGAAATATGTTTTGCCGTTAAGTAAAGGGCTAAAGTTATACCGAACATAGCGATTACTAAGTCAGCGTGAAGAAAAGCCACAGTCTGAACTTTAAATGGAAACCGCGGTGATTTAACATCTCCGGCATGCGGCCCAGATCCAGTAACAATTGTTCCGACTAAAACCACCAAAAATGCGCTAATTATGTGGGCTTTGGAAAGCCAGCTATCAGAAACTTTGGTCAAAGGACGATCGCGTTTAAGAAATAGCGAAGTTGCCCCGGCAATTAAAAATATCGAAAGAATAAAATGACCAGCAACAGGAATCGGATTTAATTGAGTTAAAACAGTAATGCCACCCAAAACACCTTGACCAAAAATTCCAAGGACTTGAAATAGCGCAAGTAAACGTAGATCTTTGCGAGCTTTCCAAACCGCAAAAAGAGTTGTAATCGAGGCAGCTACTAGCGCGAAGGTAAGCAATCGATTGCCGAATTCGATCCAAGTATGTAATTGGTCTTGCGTAGAAATCGGGGTCCAAGAACCTTGGGTACATTCTGGCCAAGTCGGGCAGCCAAGCCCCGATCCCGTTAACCGAACGGCGCCGCCTGAAACAATTAATAAGGCTTGTAACGCCAGAAGTGATGCGGCAGAGCGGCGAATCAACATGCCCCCAGCCTACAAGTGTCCGATTTGGCCCTTGCGGTCGAATTACGACACAATACCGTTGTGAAAATCATGGACGCCGAAGGAACCCGTGAGCAGGTGGCTCGATCGATCTTGGAAAATGGTCCTTCTACTGCCGCGGTATTGAGCAAGCGCCTTGGGATCACGCCGGCAGGCATTCGCCGCCACACTGAAGCGCTGATTGCTGATGGATACCTCGAAGCGCGAGAACCACATTCGGCATTAACTCGCGGTCGCGGCCGACCATCTAAAGTTTTTGTTTTAACCGATACAGGTCGGCAACAGTTTGAACATTCTTATGATGATTTAGCGATTTCCGCACTTCGCTTCATGGCAGTGAAATCTGGAGAAAATTTAATTAACGATTTTGCCAAAGCCCGTGCGCTTGAGATGGAGAAAAAGGTTTCAGAAAAGTTAGCCAATTCAAAGGAACCAGAAAAAACATTCGCCAAATTTTTGAGTGACGAAGGGTATGCGACAACCATCAATAAAATGCCAGTAGGGCAGGAGCTGTGTCAACATCACTGTCCGGTAGCTCACGTTGCAGCGGAATTTCCGCAAATATGTGATGCGGAAACGGAAATGTTTTCCCGAGTGCTTGGTACCCATGTTCAAAGATTGGCGACCATCGCAAATGGCGATGGCGTTTGCACCACATTTGTACCAGCATTAAAAACATCAACCAATAGAGGAAACTAAAAATGACCACAACGCATCCAGAATTAGAAGGAATTGGAAAATATGAATACGGTTGGTCCGATCCTGACAAAGCTGGTCAAGCAGCAAATCGTGGATTAAGTGAAGCTGTTGTCCGCGATATTTCTTCAAAAAAGAATGAACCACAATGGATGTTGGATCTTCGGTTGAAGGGCTTATCGCTATTCGATAAGAAACCGATGCCAAATTGGGGTTCAGATCTTTCGGGAATTCATTTTGACACCATTAAATATTTTGTTCGCTCAACCGAGAAGCAAGCTCAATCTTGGGAAGATTTACCAGAGGATATTAAGAATACTTATGATCGTTTGGGTATTCCGGAGGCAGAGAAACAACGGTTAGTTGCAGGTGTAGCCGCTCAGTACGAATCTGAAGTTGTTTATCACTCGATTCGTGAAGACTTAGCAGCCCAAGGAGTTATCTTTTTAGATACCGATACCGGACTTAAAGAGCATCCTGAAATTTTTCAAGAATATTTTGGCAGTGTAATTCCGGTTGGTGATAATAAATTCGCAGCATTGAACACAGCTGTTTGGTCAGGTGGATCTTTTATCTACGTACCAAAGGGCGTACATGTTGAAATTCCACTTCAAGCGTATTTCCGAATTAACACCGAGAATATGGGTCAATTTGAACGTACTTTAATTATCGCTGACGAAGGTTCTTATGTTCACTATGTCGAAGGATGTACCGCGCCAATCTATTCATCTGACTCCCTCCACTCGGCAGTAGTTGAAATCATTGTTAAAAAGAATGCTCGAGTTCGATACACCACAATCCAGAACTGGTCTAACAACGTTTACAACTTAGTGACTAAACGTGCTACTTGCGCTGAGGGCGCCACTATGGAATGGATTGATGGAAATATTGGATCGAAGGTAACCATGAAGTACCCGGCGGTTTTCTTAATGGGACCACATGCTAAAGGTGAAACGCTATCAATAGCTTTTGCTGGTGAGGGTCAGCATCAAGATGCCGGCGCAAAGATGGTTCATGCAGCGCCGCACACTTCCTCAACTATTATTTCTAAATCGGTTGCTCGTGGTGGTGGGCGAACTTCATATCGTGGATTAGTTCAAGTTACTGAGGGTTCGCATCACTCTAAGAGCACAGTCAAATGTGATGCGCTTTTAGTGGACACAATTTCCCGTTCTGACACCTATCCATATGTCGATGTTCGCGAAGATGACGTGTCGATGGGTCATGAAGCAACTGTTTCCAAAGTGTCAGACGATCAACTCTTTTATCTAATGTCACGTGGCCTCTCCGAAGATGAAGCGATGGCGATGATTGTTCGTGGCTTTATCGAACCAATTGCCCGCGAATTACCTATGGAATATGCCTTGGAATTAAATCGCTTAATTGAACTTCAAATGGAAGGAGCGGTCGGTTAATGAGTGCGCTAAACACAAATATTTTGACGCCAACTGGACGCGAAGAGGCTTGGCGATTCACTCCGCTTTCGCGCCTTAGTGGTCTTCACGATGGTAGCGCCAAATTAAATTCAGGCCATTCCTTAATTTCAAAATCTTTACCGAATGGTGCAAAGTTTGAACGGATTTCAACGGATAAGCATTCGACAAGTAGCGACGATGTAATTGTGCAACGAGTGGTCGGTAGTAAATCAATGGCGAAAGTCGAAATATCCGGTGAATTAAGTGAACCGGTTATCTTGGGGCGAAATTCATTAGGAATTTCTGAAGCCGAGTATTCTCGGGTGCAAATTATTGCTAAAAACCACTCCAAATCTGTTGTAATTATTGAAAATACTGGCAGTGCATTATTGGCTGAAGATTTGGAATTGTTCTTAGAACCAGGATCAGATTTAACTCTTATTACACTTCAAGAATTTAATAATGATTCAACTTATGCGGCTAGACATCATGCAATTATTGATAAGGATGCCAAATTTAAATCAATCACGGTTACCGTGGGCGGATCAGTTGTTCGGATACTACCTACAGTTGAATTCAAAGCATCTGGTGCTGAAGCAGATTTACAAGGTGTGTATTTTGCGACCGCAGGGCAACATTTAGAACATCGATTACACGTTGATCATTTGGTTCCAAATGCTAAATCTCGCGTGAATTACAAAGGTGCTCTGGCCGGAGATGGCGCCCGAACAGTCTGGATTGGTGATGTCTTTATTCGCGCAGCCGCAGAAGGAACTGATACCTACGAATTAAATCGCAATTTATTGTTGAGCGATGGGGCTCGAGCTGATTCAGTGCCAAATCTAGAGATTGAAACTGGCGAAATTATTGGTGCTGGCCACGCTAGCACCACAGGTCGGTTTGATGATGAGCAGCTGTTTTATTTGATGTCGCGAGGCATTGCAAAAGAAGAAGCTCGTCGCTTGGTTATTCGGGGTTTTTTCAACGAAATAATTACCCAAATTAAGAACGATCAAATTGAAGAACGATTAATGGGTCGAATCGATGCCGAACTAGCAAAGGTTGGTCAATAAATGGCGGATTTTTTGCTTTCAAATTTAACTGAGGGAAAACCAGTTTCAGTTACTAAAAATGGTAAAACAATCTGTGTAGCGAGAGTTGGTGATGAAGTTTTCGCAATTGAAGATAACTGCTCACATCAAGATGCGGCGCTTTCTGAAGGTACTCAAGATGGGTACAAAATTGAATGTTGGCTTCATTCAGCGGAATTTGATTTAAGAAGCGGTGAAGCTTTAACGCCCCCTGCAGTATCGCCAGTTAAAACATTTGGCGTAAAAATTAATAATAACGAGATTGAAATCGAAGCATAGGAAGCGAGTCGAAGAGAATTATGAGCACACTAGAAATCGAAGGCCTCAAAGTAAGCGTTGAAACTGAAAATGGTCCAAAGGAAATCCTCAAAGGAGTCGATTTAACAATCAAGTCGGGTGAAACTCACGCAATTATGGGACCTAACGGGTCTGGAAAATCAACTCTCGCTTATGCAATTGCTGGCCATCCGAAATATTCAATCACTGGAGGCTCCGTCAAACTTGATGGTTCCGACGTTTTAGAAATGTCAGTAGATGAACGAGCCAAAGCTGGAATGTTTCTAGCAATGCAATATCCAGTCGAAGTTCCTGGAGTATCAGTAAGTAATTTCTTACGAACTGCTGCAACTGCTCTACGCGGCGAAGCACCAAAAATTCGTACTTGGGTTGGCGAAGTTAAAGACGCAATGACCGCGTTGAAAATGGACCCAAGTTTTGCCGAACGAAGTGTCAACGAAGGATTTTCAGGTGGCGAAAAGAAACGCCATGAGATCATGCAATTGGAATTGCTAAAACCGAAAATCGCCATTCTGGATGAAACTGATTCAGGATTAGATGTAGATGCACTTCGGATTGTTTCAGAAGGAGTAAATAGAGCAAAGGCGGCGAACAACTTGGGTGTTCTGCTCATTACTCACTACACAAGAATTTTGCGCTACATCAAACCAGATTTTGTACATGTGTTTGCTGGCGGAAAAATTGTTGAAGAGGGTGGACCAGAATTGGCGGAACGCTTGGAAGAGCAAGGTTACGAGGCTTACGTTTCGTAATGATGAAATTAGACGTTGCCAAAATCCGAGAAGATTTCCCGATTTTCAATCGGGAAATTCGGCGTGGCCAACGTTTGGTCTACTTAGATAGTGGCGCTACGAGTCAAAAACCTAGAATGGTCTTGGATGCCGAACGCGCATTCTATGAAAATCACAATGCAGCTGCACACCGCGGAGCACATCAATTAGCCGAGGAGGCAACTTCGGCGTATGAATCGGCTCGCGAATCCGTTGCAAACTTTATTGGCGCATATTCGAACGAAATAGTTTTCACGAAAAGTGCTACCGAATCATTGAATCTGCTTGCTTACACAATAAGACTTACACCCGGTGATGAAGTTCTTGTCACCGAGATGGAGCATCACGCAAACCTAATTCCGTGGCAGCAAGCGTGCCTTAGGTCTGGCGCAATTTTGCGCTGGATTAGTGTCTCTAAAAATGGTCGATTAGATCTTTCAAACTTGAATGAATTAATTAACTCAAAAACAAAAATAGTTGCCATCACTCATCAATCCAACGTGCTTGGCACTATTAACGAACTAGAACCGATCGTTTCGGCTGCAAAGAAAATTAACGCGAAAGTTGTTTTAGATGCTTGTCAATCGGTCCCGCATCTTAAAGTAGATGTCAAGAAGTTAGGCGTAGATTATTTAGTTTTCTCGGCACATAAGATGCTCGGGTTATTGGGTACTGGAGTTCTCTGGGGTGCTGATTTAAATTCGCTTCCGCCATTTATTTTTGGTGGGTCAATGATTGAATCCGTAACTATGACTGAAGCCACTTGGAATGATGCGCCAACACGATTTGAAGGCGGCGTTCCAAACGTTGCAGGTGCAGTCGCGTTGGCAGCTGGAATTAAATATCTAGAAGAAATTGGAATTCAAAATATTCATAACCATGAAATAGCCTTAACCGGAGAATTAATTGCCGGTTTGCAAGCAATTGATGGTATTGAAATATTTGGTCCAACAGATTTAGCCGATCGGGGCGGAACAGTTTCATTTACGTTAAATGGAATCCATCCGCATGATTTGGGGCAATTTTTAGACGACAATGGAATCGCAGTTCGTACTGGACATCATTGCGCCTGGCCATTAGCCAAAAAATTTAATTTGACAGCGACAACTAGAGCTTCGTTATATTTATATAACGATTCTGACGATATTGCAGCATTGCTGTCTGGAATAAAAGCTGCGAAAGAATTCTTTAAATGATGGAATTGAATTCACTTTATCAAGAAGTGATATTGGATCACTACAAGCATCCGCACCACAAGGGAATTAATCCCATTCACGACGTCAAAGTTCATCATATAAATCCAAGTTGTGGCGACGAACAAGATTTGGCGTTAACAATTGTTGATGGTCGAGTTTCCGATTTAACTTGGGATGGTGTTGGCTGTTCAATTTCAATGGCCAGCACCTCTATTTTGAGCGATTTGGTGATTGGCAAAAGCGTTTCTCAAGCAATTTCGATTTTAGATTCGTTTACTAAAATGTTGAAGAGTAAAGGCGAAGATTTAGGTGATGAAGAGGTTCTAGAAGATGCCGTTGCTTTTGCTGGAGTATCGAAATATCCAGCCCGAATCAAATGTGCATTATTGGGTTGGATGGCATTTAAAGATGCGTTGACACAAGCTGGCAAAAAAGTAATTTAAAGTATCGGGCAGAAAGTAGACTGAAAGTAGAATAGGAACGTATGAGTGCAAAAATAGATGATGTAACAGAAGCGATGAAGGATGTAGTTGATCCCGAATTAGGCATCAATGTAGTTGATTTGGGGCTTCTGTATGACGTTATGGTCGATGAATCCAATACTGCAATTCTGAATATGACACTAACTTCTGCTGCTTGCCCATTACAAGATGTAATTGAAGATCAAACGCGGGCCGCTTTAGCGGGTTTAACGGATGATGTAAAAATTAATTGGGTATGGATGCCACCATGGGGGCCAGACAAAATCTCAGATGATGGCCGGGATCAATTGCGCGCACTTGGGTTCACTGTTTAAATGTCGATGCATGCCGGCTGGATGGCGCTACGAACACTCCAGTCCGATCAGTCGGTAAAAGATGCCAAGTTAAAACCCGGCACTATCCGGAGAATATTTAGCTATAGTTCAAATTACCGAATAGATTTAATCTTTTTCGTCATTTCGGTAATCGTTGATGCAGTTTTGGTAATTTCTACACCACTTTTGTTAAAGGACTTGATTGATAAAGGTGTTATTCCGAAAGATTCTTCAGTGGTTGTGCGACTTTCTTTACTTGTCGGAATCATTGCCGTCGCTAATGCCGCGATAAATATGTGGAACCGATGGTACTCCGCAAAAATTGGCGAGGGCTTAATTTACGATTTACGTTCGCAGGTTTTCAATCACGTGCAGAAGCAGTCAATTGCTTTCTTCACCAGAACTCAAACCGGTGCATTGATAACGCGCATAAATTCAGATGTGATTGGAGCGCAACGAGCTTTCACATCAACACTTTCCGGATTAGTAAGTAACATTTTAACTTTGATTTTAGTTGTAGGAACAATGATCACTTTGAACTGGCAGATCACGCTTATTTCGCTGGCGTTATTGCCAATTTTTTTGGCTCCTACAAAGTGGGTTGGAAGGCGACTTCAAAATTACACTCGAGATAGCTATGGCCTAAATGCAGACATGTCCAGTGCGATGACTGAACGATTTAATGTTTCTGGAGCGCTTCTGGTAAAACTTTACGGAAATATCGATGCTGAAAGTCGAATTTTCAGATCAAAGGCGCGAAAAGTTGCCGACATCGGAATCAGCATGGCAATGCTAAACACATTCTTCTTCATCTCTTTGATGAGCATCGCTTCAATCGCGACCGCTATCGCATATGGAGTTGGCGGCACCTTAGCTATATCTGGCAGCCTTTCAGTTGGATCCTTAATAGCAATTACAACCTTACTTGTTCGCTTATATGGTCCACTTACCGCTTTATCAAACGTTCGTGTGGATGTAATGGGCGCGCTAGTTTCATTTGAACGAGTTTTTGAAGTTTTAGATTTAGAACCGATGGTCAAAAATTCGCCAAAGGCCATTGAATGGCGCGGCCGCGAACCTGAAATAACTTTTGAAAATGTTAGTTTCGCCTATCCAAAAGCGAATGAGATTTCGCTTGCTTCCTTAGAAGCAGTGGCAAAGCCAGAAATTATTGAAAGCGGAGAAATCCTAAAAGATATTTCATTCACGGTTAAGCCCGGAACATTAACTGCAATCGTCGGCCCCTCAGGCGCCGGGAAAACAACAATTTCTGCGTTGGTTCCAAGACTTTATGATGTTACAAAAGGTTCAATAAGAATCGATGGAATTGATCTACGTGATATTGAATTGGACTCTTTACGATCAGGTATTGGCGTTGTAATGCAAGATTCACATCTATTTCACGAAACCATCGCGGAAAACCTTCGATACGCTAAACCAAACGCGACTGAAGCGGAATTAATTGCAGCTTGCAAATCAGCACAAATTTGGGATTTGATTTCTACTCTTCCAAATGGTTTCGACACTTTAGTTGGTGAACGCGGTCACAGATTGTCGGGCGGCGAAAAACAGCGTCTGGCAATCGCTCGTTTACTTTTGAAATCGCCATCAATTGTTATTTTAGATGAAGCTACCGCTCATTTGGATTCTGAAAATGAATCTTTGGTTCAAAAAGCTTTGAAGGAAGCGCTAATGGGGAGAACTAGTATTGTGATTGCCCATCGGTTAAGTACCGTTAAAGATGCCGATCAGATTTTGGTTCTTGATCAAGGTAAAATTGTTGAAATAGGTAAACACGAGGAATTGGTTTCGAAGAACGGTTTGTATTCAGAATTATTTGCCAGACAGAGCTTGACGTCTAATTAGTAATCGTCCGTAAATAACTAAACCGCCAAAAAAAAGCCATTGCAAGGTGTAGGCATAATGTGGTCCATCGCTAAGTGCGGGTAAATCTGCCGGATAATCGACATTCCGGCCATTGGTTTTAATCAAATCGATCCTAAATTTGGAATCGCTATCATTTGGTACTTTTTGCGGTAACGCGAAAAATTTGCCCTGCAACAAGGTTTTGCCGCTACGAATCCGGCCTTCTATCAAAACTTCTTCTTTCGGGGTAGGTGGCAAAAAAGGTTTTTCCGATGCAGTTGCACCAGCCTTTACCCAACCACGATCAATCCAAATAATCTCACCAGTGGTCGCTCTAAATTTTGTCAGATATTCGTATCCATATTGGCCTTCGAAGTATGAATTCCTTCTTAATAAATCCGTTCCCGACAAATATTTGCCAGATATTTCAATCCTGCGCCATTCGTTTTCTGCAATATTTTTTGGGAGTGCATTTAGGGAGGGTTTCGCTAAATTCTTAACAATTTTGTCATTTAATTGATGTCGGTCTTGCCCGCGATGGAATTGCCAATTAGCCGCAACCAAGCAAAGAACGATTAGCAAGAAAGCTATAAATGATTTTGCTAAAGAATTGGATTCGCTATCCAATTGATTTCCGTACATTTAAAGTAGAAGCGGTTTCGCCATTTTCGCGGCCAGCGTTGGCAATTATTACCGCGATGTAAGGCAATAGCACTGCACCTAATATTAAGAACCAACGCCAAGGATTTGGCGTAAAAACTGCTCCAAGAAAACAAAATGTTCTAATCATCATGGAGATGAAATAGCGCTTAGCTCGCCCAGGTAGTTCATCGCTTTGCGCTACTGGTGCGTTCGTTATTGAAATCGGCTCTTTCGCCACAAAGTAAGGATAAAGTTAGTTCCATGAGTTCATCAAAACTCGCCCTAGTAACTGGCGGAAACCGCGGAATTGGTCTGGCGATCGCCAACGCTTTAAAGGCAGATGGGGTAGATGTAATTGTGACCTACAGATCAGGGTCGGCTCCTGAAGGATTCAAATCCGTAAAGATGGATGTCACCAAAACCGAGAGCGTCGAAGCAGCCTTTTCTGAAATCGAAGAGAAGTTCGGTACTCCGGAAGTGATTGTCGCAAATGCCGGTATTACCAAAGATATGTTGGTCATGCGAATGACTGACGATGATTTTCTGGATGTGATCAATGCAAATCTTGCTGGCGCGTTTCGTGTTGCCCGTCGCGCGACCAAGGGTCTACTTAAATTGAAAAAAGGAAGATTGATTTTCATTGGCTCAGTTGTTGGCGGAATTGGATCAGCTGGCCAAGTTAATTACTCTGCAAGTAAATCCGGAATGGTCGGAATGGCTAGATCCTTTGCCCGCGAATTGGGTAGCCGTGGAATCACTTCGAATGTAATCGCACCAGGATTTGTTGAAACCGATATGACCGCAGAGCTAACTGAAAGTCGAAGAGAAGAGATCGCAAAGGCGGTACCGATGGGCAGATTCTGCAGCGCAGAGGAGATAGCTGCAGTGGTCTCATTTATCGCCTCCGATGAAGCAAGTTATATAACTGGAGCGCTAATTCCTGTTGATGGTGGTTTAGGGATGGGACACTAGAGGTAGAAATAAGGGAAGAATGGGTATGGGAATTCTGCAAGATAAGAAGATTTTGGTAACCGGAGTTTTAACAGATACATCAATTGCTTTTCATGTTGCCAGACTCGCTCAAGAAGAGGGTGCCGATATCGTGCTCACCTCATTTGGAAGAGCTATGAGCATCACTACGCGCATTGCTGGCAGGCTTCCTAAATCTGCACCGGTTCTCGAATTGGATGTGACCAATGACGAGCACTTAACATCACTTGCAACAAGAGTTAAAGAGCATCTGCCGCATCTTGATGGAGTAGTGCATTCAATTGGTTTTGCACCTGAATCTGCTTTGGGCGGTAAATTCTTAAGCACTGAGTGGCCTGATGTTGCAACTGCGCTTCAAGTATCCGCATATTCTTACAAGTCTTTAGCTATGGCCTGTAAGCCACTCTTTCCACCATCAGGTGCTTCGGTGGTAGGTATGGATTTTGATGCACAAGTTGCTTGGCCAAAATACGATTGGATGGGTGTCGCTAAAGCTGCCCTTGAATCAACTAATAGATACCTCGCGAAATTCTTGGGGCCAGAAAACATTCGTTTTAATTTAGTAGCGGCTGGTCCAATCTCGACAATCGCAGCGAAGTCGATTCCAGATTTCCAACAGTTTGAACATCTTTGGGATCAACGCGCACCATTGCATTGGGATGTCACAGATCCGATACCTGCAGCTAAAGGCGCTATCGCACTCCTCTCTGATTGGTTGCCTGCAACTAGTGGCGAAATCCTCCATGTTGATGGTGGATTTCACGCCATGGGCGGTTGATTTCATCAATATCCATGCTCGATTTGAGTGAAAGTACGCTTTAACTTAGACTCCTCTTATTGACCGGCTATATGCCGCAAGAGGAGAAATCCCACCTAAACCGCTTCGGCGG
>CAYFKK010000002.1:0-23984 GCA_964343655.1 uncultured Actinomycetes bacterium
TTATTGCAATTAATAAAGCCGTCATTGCTGATCCCGAAACAATATTGCGCTTAGTGCGGGCTGAACCAAATGCATTTGCCTTTAGCGCCAAAACCGGATTTGGCATCGACAAACTTTTAATTGCAATTGAAAATTCGTTGCCCCATCCAAACATTGAAGTTGATGTAGTGATTCCATATTCGCGCGGTGATTTAGTCAGCGCAATTCACGAACGCGGGGAAGTAATCACCGAAACCTACTTGGAGTCTGGAACAGCGATTAAAGCGTTGGTTGATGGCCGATTAGCCAGCCAAATCTCACAAATGTGATGCGGGAATATCCGACACCCAACCCTTGTTAATGGAAATATGCGGGCCGATAGGTCACTATTCGCCAGTTGGATGTAGGACCTAATTTTTAGGAGGTGAAGATCAGTGGCAACAGATTACGACACACCCAGAAAAACGGATGAAGAGTTACAAGAGGAATCGCTTGAAGAGTTAAAAGCTAAGCGAGCTCAAGAACAGTCCGGCCAAATCGATATCGATGAAGCCGAAGCTGCTGAAAATCTTGAACTTCCTGGCGCCGATTTATCTGGCGAAGAGTTAGCTGTCCGCGTTGTGCCAAAACAGGTTGATGAATTTACTTGTAGCCGGTGCTTTTTAGTTAAGCACTCCTCGCAATTGGCCAAAGGCAGCGCCGCTACTGCGGTCTGTAAAGACTGCGCTTAACTTCCTCGCCATTTCGGCAACTAATTAACCAATAGGGCGTCGGATCGCGCTTGTCATTTAGTTCAACCATGAGCCCCTCGTTTAACCAAAAACGCGTCGCCAAGAACGCGCGGGCATCCTTAGTCTGAAGTTTTTTAAATTCATCACCAGATACAACTTTTACTTCACCCAAAAATTTTCGATCGATGTGGGCGCGACCAACTCGCAGTTCCTCGTCTATTACGATGGTCAGCGACATTGCATTGAAAATTAAAATTGTTAAAAGCGCGAAGATAATTAGCGAAACAATTCCAGCGGGATTATCAAGCGCGGCCCAAATTGCCAGCGACATCGAACCAAAGAGAAAGGCGATAAAGGCCATCACCCAGAAAGTTGGCCGAATTGTTTGGCGATATTGGCTCACCAATTAAAAGTACCCTAACCTTGGCGAGTGCGCGTACTCATCAAGCGATTAGATCGCGACTTACCACTTCCGAAATATGCCAAAGCGGGAGATGCCGGTGCCGATCTATATGCGCGCGAAGATTTCACATTAAAACCGGGTGAGCGAAAATTAATTCCAACTGGAATTTCAATTGCGTTGCCACCCGGGTTTGTTGCGCTAGTGCATCCGCGTTCGGGATTAGCTTTGAAGCACGGAATTTCGATGGTTAATACGCCAGGCACAATTGATGCGGCCTACCGTGGGGAAGTGGCGGTAATTTTGATTAATCACGACTTAACTGAAAGTTTTAGCGCGAAACGTGGCGACCGAATTGCACAATTAGTGATTCAACAAGTTGAAACTGCAGAATTTATCGAAGTTGAACAATTACCGGGCACCTCGCGCGGCAGTGGCGGATTTGGACACACTGGATGAGCGAGCAAAAAGAAAAAATTATGGCTGCCTTTGGCGGCAAACGGGGCCTAATTGATAATGGTTTGCCGTCAACGCTTTTCTTGATTTCATTTCTAATCAATAAAGATTTAAAACTGAGTATCTATTTGTCAGTTGGCTTAAGCGTGGTGCTAACAATTTGGCGCCTAATCAAACGCGAAACATTGCAACATGCCATTAGTGGATTAATCGGAGTTTTAATCTGCGCTTGGTTTGCCCGCAGCTCTGGTCGCGCCGTTGATTATTACTTACCGAGCCTTTGGAAAAATTTGGCCTATTTCGTTGCCTATTCCGCTTCGGCAATTAGTGGCTGGCCATTGATTGGAATTTTGCTCGGACCAATTTTGGGCGAGAACTTTGAATGGCGGAAAGATCCGGTCCGCCGCCGAACTTATGTATTAGCAAGCTGGGTTTGGGCGGGGATGTTTGCGATTCGAATCGTGATTATGTATCCACTTTGGAAATTGGACCAGATTGAAGCGCTCGGTTTTGCCAGTTTGATTTTAGGTTACCCGTTATTTTTATTAACGGTCTGGCTGACTTGGCGAATAATTAAATCGAAATAAAGCAGGATTTAAGTTGCGATTCCGCAGTTGCGGAAGCTACAAATAGAAGTTCGTCACCTGCGGCAAAAACATCGTGTTTTTCTGGCGAAATTACCCGACCATCGCGCACGATTGCGGCGAGTGAAGCGTTATCTGGCAGCTCAACTTCCTCCACTGTTTTGCCGACACATTTCGATCCAGCCGGCAGAGTAATTTCAACTAAATTAGCTTGACCTTTACGGAAGGTAAATAATCTAATTACATCGCCTTCGGATACTGCCTCTTCGACCAGCGCCGTAATAATTTGTGGCGTAGATACTGCGACGTCAACGCCCCAAGAAGAATCAAACATCCATTCATTTTTCGGGTGATTAATTCGAGCCACCACGCGCGGAATTCCGTATTCGGTTTTACCAAGAAGTGATGCCACTAAATTCGCCTTGTCATCGCCTGTAGCCGCAACTAAAACTTGGCAGCGATCTAATTTCGCATTATCAAGTGCCGAAACTTCGCAAGCGTCAGCCATCAACCATTCGGCATCAGGTACCGAATCCATTTTGATTGCTTTTGGATCGCGGTCAATCAAAATAACTTGGTGGCCATTTTTAATTAGATCGCGGGCAATTGCGCGACCAACATTTCCGGCTCCGGCAATCGCGATGCGCATTAGTTGGCCTCCGGATCTTTAGCCAAGAGCGCACTTACATTTGCCATTTCGCTCGCTTCAACAGTTAGATGCAAAATATCGCCTTCTTGCAAAACCGTATGGCTATCTGGAATAAATCCTTCCGCTAATCGGGTAATTAGCGCAGCTTTAGTTTTAGTTCGTAACTCAATTTCGGAAATTGGTTGGCCTACCCATGCTATGTGATATGGGAATTCGGCAAGCTTTACTCGACCAGAAGCATCTTGCCATTCACTCTGTGCATCAACTGGCAAAATCTTTCGCAAAATTTGATCTTGCGCCCATTGCACGGTGGCCACAGTTGGAATTCCTAAGCGTTGGTAAATTTCGGCGCGCGCCGGGTCGTAAATTCTGGCAACAACGTTATCAACGCCAAAAGTTTCGCGGGCCACGCGCGCTGCCAAAATATTTGAATTATCGCCATTTGAAACGGCGGCAAAAGCATTTGCATTTTGGATATCAGCTTGCAACAAAATGTCGCGATCAAAGCCCACGCCATTAACAGTTTTACCTTTGAAATCAGGACCTAACCGGCGAAACGCTTCGCGTTGATTGTCGATAATTGCGACGGAGTGGCCAGCTGCTTCTAATTCTTTGGCTAGGCCCGATCCAACTCGACCGCAACCCATGATGACCACGTGCACAGTAGTTAAGGCTACACCTTAGAGTTCTACACATGGAAATTGGCGCGGAGTTAGAGGTAACAATCGAAAAAGTCGCACATGGTGGACATTTCATTGCGCGCCATGAAGGTCAAGTTATTTTTGTTCGCGATTGTGCACCCGGTGAAAAAGTTTTAATTGAAATCACCGGAAAAGCAAAAGGATTTTTACGCGCTAAATTAAAGAAAGTAATTGAACCGGCAAGAATGCGGGTATCACCGCCCTGCAAGTACGCCGGCGATTGTGGTGGGTGCGATTTTCAACATATTGAAATTAGTAACCAACGAAAATTGAAAGCTGATGTGATCATCGAACAATTTAGCCGGATCGCAAAGTTAGATATTGAAGTAACAGTCGAAGAGGTCGCGCCAACACTTCACTGGCGCAGCCATATTCGGGGCGCCACAAACGCCTTGGGGCAATTTGGAATTTACGCCAGTCGCTCAAATGAAGTGGTGCCAATCGAAGATTGTTTAATTGCTCATGAATCGCTACATGTAAATCAATTGGCAGCGAAGCGATATGAACCAGAAACCAGGGTCGAAGTTCCAACTGGGGATCAAACGAAAACTGTTTTGGGCCAATCGTTATTAGTTAAAGCTGGAGCGTTCTGGCAACGCCATATCAATGCGCCCGATACCTTAGCCAAAGTATTTTTGGAGTTTGCTGAATTGAAGACCGGCGATCACTTATTAGATCTATATGGCGGCGTTGGGCTTTTTACCGCAGTGGCAATTGAAAAAGTTGGCTTACCTGGTCGGATTGATTTGATTGAAAGCGGGGAAGCGGCAGTTGAAAGCGCCCGCGAAAATTTTAAAGCTCATCGAAATATAAATATTCGATTAGGTAGCGTTGAAAAAGAGCTGCGCAAAATTAAGAGAGCCGATGTGGTGGTGCTTGATCCACCGCGCGCCGGAATCGGAGCCAAGGTAGTTCAGCAAGTAATTTCGGTGGCACCGCGACGAGTGGTTTATGTAGCTTGTGATCCCGCTTCACTTGCACGCGATGTGCGCACCTTCATCGATGGCGGTTGGAGCTTAGAGAAAGTTAAAGCGTTCGATCTCTTTCCAATGACACACCACATCGAAACAGTTGCGTTGCTGACCCCAAATAGAGTATCTTGACGTCAAGATAAATTTACCGAGGAATCAAATGAGCGTAAATAGTTTTCAGGCAAAACGAAATTTAGAAGTAAACGGCAAATCATTTGAAATCTTTGATATCTCAAATATTTCCGGTGCGAAAGATTTACCGTTCTCGCTGAAAATTCTGCTGGAAAACTTATTGCGCACCGAAGATGGCGCAAATATCACCGCTAATCACATCAAAGCTTTAGCAAATTGGAATCAAGCCGCAGAACCAGATACCGAAATTCAATTTACGCCAGCGCGCGTTGTGATGCAGGATTTCACTGGGGTGCCATGCATTGTTGATTTAGCCACGATGCGCGAAGCAATAGTCGCCCTTGGTGGCGATGCCGCCAAAGTAAATCCACTTGCACCAGCGGAATTGGTAATCGATCACTCGGTAATTGCTGATTTCTTTGGCTCAACGGATGCCTTTGAGAAAAATACTGATGTTGAGTATGAACGAAATCGCGAACGTTATCGCTTCTTGCGCTGGGGTCAGAGCGCATTCGATGAATTCAAAGTAGTGCCACCTGGAACGGGCATTGTTCACCAAGTAAATATTGAATATTTAGCGCGGGTAATTATGACCCGCGAAGTAAATGGTGCGATGCGCGCATATCCAGATACCGTGGTCGGAACTGATTCCCACACCACAATGGTTAATGGCCTAGGGGTTTTAGGTTGGGGCGTTGGCGGAATTGAGGCCGAAGCTGCGTTATTAGGTCAACCAGTTTCGATGTTGATTCCGCGCGTTGTTGGATTTAAATTAAAAGGTGAATTACCACTTGGCACCACCGCAACTGATTTAGCGTTAACCATTACCGAGATGCTGCGAAAGCATGGCGTGGTCGGCAAGTTTGTAGAATTTTATGGTCCAGGTGTGGTCTCAGTTCCGATGGCCAATCGCGCCACGATTGGAAATATGTCACCCGAATACGGTTCAACCTGTGCGATCTTCCCAATTGATGAAGAGACGATTCGCTACTTAAAGTTAACGGGCCGCAGCGTCGAACAATTAACTTTGGTTGAAACTTATGCCAAAGCGCAAGGGTTGTGGCATGACCCAAGCGCGACCCCGCGCTATAGCGAACATCTTGAACTCGATTTAGCAACAGTGGTGCCATCAATTGCTGGACCAAAGCGACCACAAGATCGAATTTCGCTAAGTGATGCCAAAGCAAACTTTGAAAAATCACTGCCAACATATTTAACCGACAAGAGCCAGAATTCCAGCGCCACAAATGTTAAAAATGGCGATGTCGTAATTGCCTCGATTACTTCATGCACTAACACTTCTAATCCATCGGTCATGATTGGTGCGGCGCTGCTTGCGAAAAAGGCCGTTGAAAAAGGACTTAAGAGCAAACCTTGGGTGAAGACCACTTTGGCGCCAGGTTCAAAAGTAGTTACAGATTATTACGATCGCGCTGGCTTAACTCCGTATATGGAGAAGTTAGGTTTCAACTTAGTTGGCTATGGCTGCGTAACTTGTATCGGCAATAGCGGTCCGCTGCCAGTTGAAATTAGTAAATCAATTAACGAGAACGATCTAGCAGTTTCAGCTGTCCTTTCTGGAAATCGCAACTTCGAAGGTCGAATAAGTCCAGATGTAAAGATGAATTATTTAGCATCGCCACCGCTAGTAGTTGCCTATGCCTTAACCGGCACAATGAATCACGATTTCGATAAAGATCCGATTGGCAAAGATTCTGCCGGCGCCGATGTTTATCTTAAAGATATTTGGCCAGCACCTGCCGAAATTCAATCGGTAATTGATTCGGCGATTTCTTCCGAAATGTTTAGCAAAGATTATTCGAGCGTGTTTGAAGGCGATCATCGCTGGAAGTCACTCGATACGCCAACGGGTAAAACTTTCGAGTGGGATCCAAAATCAACTTATGTGCGAAAGCCACCATATTTTGATGGGATGCCAAAGCAGCCAACGCCAGTTACCGACATTTCAAATGCGCGAGTGTTGGCGATTTTGGGCGATTCAGTAACCACGGATCACATTTCACCTGCTGGCTCAATCAAAGTTGATTCCCCAGCAGGAAAATATTTAACCGAACACGGGGTAGATCGAAAAGATTTCAATTCTTATGGCTCGCGCCGCGGCAATCATGAAGTAATGATTCGCGGCACCTTTGCCAATATTCGATTGAAGAATTTATTACTCGATGGCGTCGAAGGTGGTTACACCAAAAACTTCTTAGCCAACGGCGAGCAGAGCACAATTTATGACGCATCGATGGCTTATCAAGCTGCCGGAGTTCCGCTAGTAATTTTGGCTGGCAAAGAATATGGCTCGGGTTCATCGCGTGACTGGGCGGCAAAAGGCACGGCGCTACTTGGCGTGCGGGCAGTAATCGCCGAAAGTTTCGAGCGAATTCACCGATCAAATTTGATTGGTATGGGCGTACTGCCACTTCAATTTAAAGCTGGTGAAAGTGCCAAATCACTTGGATTAACTGGCGATGAAGTATTTTCAATCAGCGGCGTCACCGAATTAAATAATGGCAAAACCCCAAAAACGGTAACGGTTAGCGCCGGCGATAAAAAGTTTGAAGCGTTGGTTCGAATTGATACGCCAGGCGAAGCGGATTACTACCGCCACGGCGGAATTATGCAGTATGTACTAAGGTCTCTGATTTCTTAGTTGGATTAACTGACTTTACTGAATTCGACAAATACAACGGCAGCGCAGTTAATAGATAGAGCGCAGTTACCGTCAGCGCAAAGATGCTGCCACTTGGTAACCAGCCAACTGCTTGGAGATCGCCGATGCCTTTGAACAAGATGTCAGCTACAACTAATAACAGCGCGCTACCTGAGATAGTGAAGAAAGCGCGCATGTTGAATTTCATTGTTCCTTTGTAAACACCAGCGCCCAAAATTACCGCCGCGGCAAAACCGAGGATTAAACCAAGCACGGAATCAATTGCAGTTCCGACTACTTTAAATGAAGAGTAAACAAAGAGCGAAGTTTCAATACCTTCGCGCGCTACTGAAAAGAATGCAGTTACTGCCATCGCGCCAGCTGAAAGCGCCATTGAAGCTTTGGCTTCTAATTCATTGCGCATTGATCGGGCAATCCGCTTCATCCAGAAGACCATCCAGGTAACCAGGGCTACGGCGGAAAGCGAAGTTAGCCCAGCAAAAATTTCTTCGTGACGTTCTGACAAATTAGATGAGGTAGCGGTCAAAATTCCGCCGAAAGCTAAACTGAAAATAATCGCAACTGCGACGCCGACCCAGACGCTCTTCTTTAAATTAACGCGGCCACTCTTAGTTAGATAGGCGAGGAGAATTCCCACGATTAAAGCGGCTTCAAAGCCTTCGCGAAGGGCGATTACGAAGTTATTTAGCATGCGGCCAAATCTAGACCGCCGCCTTTATTTACGCAACTTATTCGTTGCGTAATTCATCACTTTCCTGACCTTCCTGAACTTCCTGACTTCCCTTAGGCGGGGCTTCGAGCGCCTCCCGCTGGGCTAGCGCGTTCTTGAGCATCGGAGCCACGCATAGAACCTGCCACGGGCGGGCGCCCATGGCCGTCAAGCTGCCCGCAACATCCTCGGTTGGGTTAAAGCACAGGCGCCGGATCAATTCTGGGGTGCAGAGATTTTCAACCGGGATTTTTAACTCTTCGCTAATTTCCAAAAGTCCGGCCCGGGCGTGGGTCAATCGGGCATAGGCGAGTGGATGTTTCTCGCGCCAATTTTTAACCGGTGGCAGGCCATCGCCATTTATCCGCATCTGCGGTAATTGATCTGGCGCCAAACTCTGCGCACTTTTGATGGCCGCAAGCCAAGAATCAATATGTTCCAGCCAGCGCTCGCGAAAGCCAATCTTTTTTAAAACTGTTTTAAATTCCTTTGCGGTTTTTGCCGGGTGGAGCGCCAATTCAGAAATTGCGTTGTCGTTTAATAATCGCCCCGGTGCGATATCGAGCGCGCTCGCTAATTGGTCGCGCTCAAGCCAAAGTTGGCGCACGATTGCCATCGCTTCGCGCGTTCGCACTTTATGCATTCCCGAAGTTCGCCGCCAGGGATCAACTTTTGGCGGCGCTGGTGGCGCAGTTAAAACCGCATTGAATTCTTGCTTAGCCCACTCCAACTTATCGCCAAGTTGCGTAGCAATTTCATTTCGTAATTCGATTAATAGCTCGACATCTAAGGCAGCATAGGCGAGCCAATCGGGATCTAATGGGCGCTTCGACCAATCAACTGCCGAATGTTCTTTCGCCAAAACTTTCTGGAAAAATTCTTCGATTAGCGATCCCAGTCCCACTTTTGGTAAGCCGGCAATTCGAGCGCCTAGTTCAGTGTCAAATAAATATTTTGGCGTCAGACCCCATTCGCGCAAGCAAGGTAGATCTTGACTTGCGGCATGCAAAATAACTTCATTCTCAGCCAATATTTCATTGAAGCGCTTGATTAATTCGCGCTCATCGCGAAGCGGAATTGGATCGATTAAATGTAAACCGCCAGCTTCGCGTTTTACTTGAATTAAATATGCGCGCGCAGAGTAGCGATAACCACTGGCGCGTTCGGCATCAAGGGCAATTGGGCCACGTCCATTTGCGATTTCCGTTAACGCTTTTTCAAATTGCGATTTAGTCGTGATTAATTCGGGAATGCCACCAGCTGGAAGTAGTAGCGGAGTTGGTTCACTCATCTCCGCTTTGCGAAAGTCGCAACGCCCTCTGGAATTGGCGCCAATCCAGCGAGTTCGGCTAACAATTGCAACCAACCTTCAAAATGACTTGCAATATCAGCTGGGGCAGAAATTACTGGCGTCCACGAAGCGCGAATTTCAATATCGGCGCCATCCGCATTTGGCGTTAACTTTCCAAAGGAGTGGCTAACTGCGCGAGTCACGGTGCCACTTGCAGCCGCTAAATTGCAACCATTGTTACTCAAAGATTCTAATAACCAATTCCAACCAACTTCTGGCAACAATGGATCATCTTGCATCATCTCTTCTAAATCGACACTTAAATAAGAGACGCAGCGAAATTCGCCTTCCCACGCATCTTGGCCACCCGGTTGATGTAACAACACAAAGCGGCCGGATCCAATTTCATAATCGCCATTGGTAACTTCGGCCGAAATTGCAAATGAAAATGGCGCCAATTTTTGCGGCGCTGGCATTTCATCCAGGGTAATTTCTGGGCGCGGCGTGATGCTAGTTATTGCAGCAACTGCTTTTTCAAATTGCGCCTCGGTCACTAGATAATTTTCGCAGGCTAATCCTGATTTATAAGGTAAGTTCCGATTTATGGCGAGCCTATTAGCACTTGCAGCTTCATTTTTATGGGGCACATCCGATTTTGAGGGTGGTCGGCTAAGTCGAAACCATCGCCCAATTGCCGTGCTTGGGATGTCGCAAATTTTCAGTTTAATTTTTGGCGCAATTTTGGTGTTGGTAACAAATGAAAAACCAATCGGAACTGGTTATGTAATTAATGGCGTAATTGCTGGGATTGTTGGTTACTCCGGTTTAGCGCTCTTTTATTTAGCGTTAGCAACTGGTCGAATGGGCGTGGTTTCACCGATTGCATCACTTGGCGCGTTAATTCCATTTTCAGTTGCCTTAATTGGTGGCGAACGGTTATCAACGATCGCGCTTATTGGTTGCGGGCTAGCGTTAGTTGGCGCTTTCTGCGCCAGCGGCCCGGAAGCTTCGCAAGGGCTACCGTTAAAGCCGGTCGTGCTTTCAATTTTTACGGCCCTTTGTTTTGGCGTAGCTCTAGTTTTTATGGCTCGCGGCTCGGATTCGAGTCCGCTTTATACGATGGTGATGATGCGCGTAACTACAATTTTCATCACAATTGCAATTGCCGCAAAATTAAAGACCCATAAAGAATTTAGCGCGAAAGAAGTTCCATCGTTAATTTTTGTTGGAATCGCAGATTTCTTAGCTAATTTATTTTTAGGTATCGCCACCCAGCACGGACTGATGGCGATTGTGATGTTACTTGGTGGACTCAGTCCAATCTTTACGGCATTTTTCGCTTATCGATTTCTGCACGAGCGGCTTCACAAAATTCAATACTTCGGAATCGTTAGCGCAGTTGCTGGTGTGGCGCTACTTTCACTGCAGTAATAAACCTAGTCCCAGCCTCGGTTTCATCACTTTCGATTACAAAGTCTCGGAGTAAAGCCACAAACGAAATCGGATTTTCACCGCCGGTGACATCAGTAATCGTTAAGTAAAGACGATCAATTAATCCATCAGAAATCATTGAGGTCAAAAGCGCGGGGCCACCTTCCACCAAAATATTTTCACCGTACAGTTTTGAAATTTTGGCAATTGCTTCGCGCGGTGAAATATTTTCACCAACGCCACTTCGACTAATAACAAATAGCGGAATTGGGGTCGCACGATATTTTTCAATTCGATAGGTATTGCCGCCGATCAAGATGCAATCAAATTTTCGTCGCAGCTCTAAGAAATTAGCGCGATCTCTCAGGTTACTCACACCGTCAGATGTGCCATTTTTCACGGTCGCCCCGTCTGCGCCGATAACGAGCGTGGCCGTAATGGTCATGGCTTAATTATGCGTTGTAACCTAGCCCGATGAAATTGCGAATTGCGATTGCAGTAATCGTCGCAGCGCCATTACTAGCGGCGCCGACGCAGGCGGCATCAATTCAAGATGTGAAAGATCGCGTTACCAGATTGCGCGACGAAGCAACCGCCGCAGCCGAAGGCGCCCAAACCGCCAAGGTGCAATTAGCAAATTTAAATCGCCAATTAAGCGGGATTCAGCAAGAGGCCGACGCACGTGGCCGAAATGTGGCGGCGTTAAAGAAATCATTGGGCGCAATTGCAGTAGCAAAATATAAAGATGGTGTTTTAGGCCAAGATATTCAACTGCTCTTTTCAAGTGACCCTAAGTTATATCTGGAATCGGCTGGGGCGCTAGAACAAATTACTCGCCAACAATCGATTGCACTTCGAAAATATTCGGCTGCACAACAAAAATTAAACGCCACCTCACTTACCGTAAATGATCGGTTAGCAATCGTGGCCAAGACCAAAGCGCGATTGGATCGACAAAATAAAATTGCGCAATCAAAATTGGCCCAAGCTGAAGCGCTCCTTGCTTCGCTAAAAGCGGCCGAACGCGAACGGTTAGCCAAACTTTCAGCCGACGAAGAGGCGGTCGAGTTAGCGCAATCGCGAATTGATGCCAAAGGAGCTGCCGGTATTTCTGGTCGCGCCGGTATCGCCCTTCGTTATGCGTTAAAACAAATTGGTGATCGATATGTATTTGGCGCTGCTGGAATGGTGACGTGGGATTGTTCAGGGTTAACGATGCGCGCTTATGAAGCGGCCGGCGTTTCCTTGCCACATTCAGCTGCGCTACAGATGCGTTATGGCAAAAAAGTTGATCGAAAAGATTTACGACCTGGAGATTTAGTTTTCTTCGGCCGTCCAGTTAGCCACGTTGGAATTTATTTAGGTGGCGGCAAGATGGTTGATGCACCGCGATCTGGTGCGCGCGTTCGCGTTGAAAAATTTGGAAATAGTTTTGGCTACAAGCCATATATGGGAGCGCGCCGTTTCTAACCAAAATCTCCAGACGCTCCAGACTCTATTTGTCACAAATGATTTTGGACCGCGGGCCGGCGGAATCGAAACTTTTGTTCATGGGCTAATTGAACGCCTTCCAAGGAATTCAGTAACGGTTTACACCTCGAGCCAAGGCGATACCAAAGATTATGATGCGAAATGGTTAGCCGATTTCGGAGTAACTGTGATTCGAGATCGCGCCAAAGTTCTATTACCAACGCCGCGAGTTATTAGAAGCGTGTCGAAAATTAAAACCGATGTAGTGGTCTTTGGCGCCGCCGCGCCGCTAGCGTTGATGGCAGATAAATTAACGGCGAAACGGAAAATTGCAATTACCCATGGCCACGAAGTTTGGTGGGCAAAAATTCCGCCATTTAGTCTGGCAATTAAGCGAATTGGCGCAAATGTAGATCACTTAACTTATTTAGGTGATTACACAAAAAAGGCAATTTCGGCTGCGCTGCGTAAAGAAGATTTGACCAAATTAATCCAGATTGCACCCGGGATCGATACCAATCACTTTCAGCCAATCGATTCCAGTGCGCTGAAACAATCGTTGGGATTGGCAGATAAAAAAGTAATTGTTTCGGTTGGCCGGCTGGTGCCGCGAAAAGGTCAAGATCAATTAATTCGAGCGTTACCTAGAATTCGCAAAGCAATTCCAAATATTCACTTACTAATAGTTGGTCGTGGCCCATATTTAAAGAGGTTAGAAAAATTAGTTGCTAAATATAAAGTTCAAAATTGCGTAACTTTTACTGGTCGAGTCCAATATGAGGATCTGCCGCGGTATATCTGTGTCGGTGATCTTTTTGCCATGCCAGCGCGCGATCGATTATTTGGGTTAGAAGTTGAAGGACTCGGAATTGTTTATTTAGAAGCGAGTTCTTGCGCCTTGCCAGTAGTAGTTGGAAATTCCGGTGGCGCGCCCGATGCGGTAAAAGATGGAATCACTGGTTCGGTAGTTAATGGTCGAAAGCCGAAAAAGATTGCAAACGAAATTATTAAAATCCTAAATGGAAAGCCAACCATGATGGGCGGGTTAGGCCGAGAATGGGCGCTTAGCTATTGGACCTGGGAAAATTGGTCAAAGAAATTTAACCAATTAATCCACGGTGACGAGCCACGCTAATTGCTTGAGTTCGATTTTTAACATCCAATTTCCGATACAAGCCTGACAAATGGGTTTTGATTGTGGCCACCGAAACCATCAATTCCAGTGCTATTTCTTCATTACTTTTACCAGTTGGCAAAATCCCAAGTAGCTGAACTTCCCGCGGCGATAAATCAGTTGCCGAGATTGAAACCGGTTCAACAATCGGCATTCGAAGTTCATAAAGTTCGGAATAGATTCGCTTCAATAAATCATTGGCAGCAAATCTAATTCGACGCACTTGAGTTCGGGCGTGTAAATCAGTTTTCGGATCGCCTAAAAAATGGTCTATCGAATAGATAATCGCAAGTAGTTCTTGCGCGATTCCGATATGGATCTGATGCGCAACTTCGAGCTGGTTAGTTATAAAGCGCTTTGATAGCTTCGGCGAATTCTTTGGCGATGACATGGCGTTTTATTGATAACTTCGCCGTTAAATGTCCGCCCGCAATTGTGAAGTCGCGATCGAGAAGAACAAATTTTCTAATGGACTCCGCACGACTAACCGCCTTATTTGCCTCATCGACTGCTGTTTGAATTACCGATATCAAATCAGGATCGCGGGTTAAATCAGATAGGGAAGCCCCCATCTTTTTATTGGTTTCAACCCAAGTTTTTAAAGTATCGGAATCCAAGGTAATTAACGCGGCGATATATGGTTGATTATCGCCGACGACCATGCATTGGCTTATCAGCGGGTGGCTCCGCAATCGATCTTCTAACACCGCCGGGGCAACATTTTTGCCGCCAGCGGTGACTATCAATTCTTTCTTTCGCCCAGTTATATAAAGGAAACCATCTTCATCCAACGTTCCTAAATCACCAGATTTAAACCATTCGCCATCAAAAACTTCCTTATTGGCTGCTTCATTTTGCCAATAACCTTTCATCACAATATGGCCCTTAATTAAAATTTCACCATCGTCAGCAATTTTTACAGTATTGCCCGGAATTGGTCGACCAACTGAACCAATCCGAACGGCATGAGTTAGATTTAAAGTGGTACCCGCAGAAGTTTCAGTTAATCCGTAACCTTCTAAAATATTAATTCCAATGCCGCGGAAGAAATGTCCTAACCGATCGCCCAGCGCAGCGCCACCCGAAATCGCAGCTTTTACATTTCCGCCAAGGGCAGCTCGAATTTTTGCATAAACCAAATGATCAAATAATTTGTGGCGCAGTTCTAACGGTTTTGAAATTTTGCCTTGATCAAGTGCTCGGGAGTAAGCGATTGCTGTATTTGCAGCCGCCTTAAAGATTTTGCCTTTGCCGCCTGCGATAGCTTTAGCTTCGGCGCCGTTATAAACCTTTTCAAATACTCGCGGTACCGCCAATACGAATGTCGGTTTAAAAGTTGCCAGATCGGTAGTTAACCGATTGATGACATCGCTGCAGTGGGCTAAGTGCAAACCGGCTGAAATGGCACCAACTTCGATCATGCGTCCAAATACGTGCGCCACTGGCAAAAAGAGCAGGGTTTTAGCTACTGGATCTAAAAATAGATCCGCGGCTGCTTGAACCACGTTGGTGCACTCATACATAAAGCCACCGTGGGTTAATTGCACACCTTTTGGATTTCCAGTTGTGCCGGAGGTGTAAATCAATGTCGCTAGCGTTTCTGGATTCAATTGGCTAATTCGATTATCAATATCAGAATCAGGAATGTGGCTGCCGATATTTGAAAGCAGATAAATCACATCATCAGTAATGGTCCAAATATTTTTAGTGTGCTTCGGCTGAACACTTGCTACTAATTCTGCAAGAATAGGAGTTTCAACAAAGATGCCAACCGCGCCTGAGTCTGACAAAATCCAATCAACTTGTTCCGCGCTAGAGGTTTCATAAATCGGAACTGGAACAGCGCCGGCAAACCAAATGGCAAAGTCAATGATGGTCCATTCGTAACGAGTACGGGACATGATGGCAACGCGATCACCTAATTGAACACCGCTTGCAATTAATCCTTTTGCAACTGCGCGAACTTCAGCTTCTAATTCGCGCGCTGTTACTGGTTGCCAATTTTCACCAATGGCGCGAGAGAGCATGACGCGATTGGGTTCAAATTTTGCGCGATCGGAAATAAAGTTTGTGATATTTCCTTTAGCTGGATACGGAACAATTTCCGGGATATGGATCTCTCTCACGCGCCTAAAAGTAGCGGTAGAAATGGTTAAAAGGTAAGTTTTACCCGTGAGTAACGCGGTCAATAAATTGCCTTACGGCACACTTCGCGCATTTTTAACGCCATTCTTAATGTTGCTCTTTCGGCCAAAAGTAAAAGGTTTGCGATATGTGCCGGCTACTGGCCCAGTAATTTTGGCATCAAATCATCTATCTTTTAGTGATTCAATTTTTATACCGTTAGTAGTGCCGCGGCGAGTTACCTATTTAGCGAAATCTGAATATTTCACCGGTCGGGGAATAAAGGGAAAGCTACAAGCGCTAACTTTTCATGCTCTTGGCCAAGTGCCAGTTGATCGAAGCGGTGGCCGCCGAAGTGAAGCCGCGTTATTAACTGGGTTAAAGATTTTAGGCGAAGGCGATTGCCTCGGAATCTATCCCGAAGGTACGCGATCACCAGATGGTCGGTTATATAAAGGGCGCACCGGTATTGCGCGATTGGCGATGGAATCTGGCGCTCCAGTTATTCCGGTTGCAGTTGCTGATACTGACAAAGTACAACCAAGTGGCAAATTGCTCCCATCAATTCATCGCGTTTCACTTAGTTTCGGCGAACCAATGTATTTCACGGGCGATGCAAATGATTTACAAGTTTTGCGCGATGTCACTGATGAAATCATGCATAAGATTCAAGAGATGTCTGGGCAAGAGTATGTCGACACTTATGCCTCAACTATTAAAGGTCAAGAGCCTCGCGATTAGAGATAAATCGGCAGGTTTCGCACTTCTCACCGCTATCTGGCATCTCACCTTCTAGCATATTAATTAAATCTGCCAATAAAGTTTGAAACCGCGCGCTATCGCGTTCTACTGGGACATATTTTTGTTCGACTTTAAAACCAGTTAAGTCGGCAGATTTTGGCGACCAGACAAGTAGCCCCATCGTTGAAACTTTTTTACCCTCGCCAACTGCTGGATTTTCCAACGAATAGGCATAAGCTTCTAATTGCGGTGCATAAAACTGACCGTTATCTCGTTCGGAATCTGAAACTTTGCAATCGATAATCGCCAAGGAACCATCCGAATTTTCTCCGAGGATGTCGTATTTGCCGTAAAAGCGCCAACGTGTTTCCTCGCCATTGATGCTGATTTTCTTGGAATTTATGAATTCGCCCCACTTAACAATCTTGCCATCGCCAAGTGATGGATCGATATCTTTCAATGTTGCGCCCTGAAATTGCTTCTCTTGTAAATCAGCCAAAGTTGAAACAAGTGGCATCACCATCGGTGCTTGCACTTTAAACCAATAAAAAATCCAGAGGCAGCGGCGACAATTTGATAAGCCAAATGTTAAATCGCTTGGTCGAATTGTGGATCTAGTTGGTACCGCTGGTTTTTTCATTAGTGCATACCTTGTCGGATTGCGCTAAGAATTACTAGTAACCCCAAAACAATCATGATTGCGCCACCACTTACCCTTAAATTTTCAATCCGTTTTTGACTTGTGGCAAACCATTGTCGAGCTACGCCGGCAATCAACCCCCAAGTTCCGTCAAAAATTAGCGCAACGCAGGCAAAGACAAATCCTAAGAAAAATAACTGCCAAGTTACTTGGCCGCGATCGCGATCTATAAATTGCGGAATAACGCCGGCATAAAAGACAATTGCTTTCGGGTTTAAAAAACCAACCCAATATCCTTCGCGAATAGATTGACCAAGCGTCGGTGGTTCGCCAATTTTTATCGTCATATCTTCGGCATGAAGCACACGATGTTTAATTGCGCTAAAGCCTAAATAGATTAAATAAAGTCCGCCGCCATACTGCACCGCCAAGTATGCAAAGTTGCTCCGTTGCAAAATTGGGCCAATGCCGAGTGCAATTAATGAAGCTAAAGTGAAGGTGCCGGAAACATTGCCAAGGACCGTTGAGAGTGCAGTTTTCTTTCCCCAAGCAATCGCTCGAGCGATAATAAATAGAACCGACGGTCCGGGGACTAACACAATGACCAACGCGGCCACCAAATATTCCGGCAGCCGCGTTGGGATGATCATTGTTCGATTTTACATACTAGTTAGCCGATAAATTATTCGGCGCTATTACCGCGCGATTTCGCAATTGAGTGAAATACGCGATAACCGATAACTGCAACCAGCGTTGCATTAACGATTCCGGTAAATGTGTATTGGCCCTTAGTCCAAGATAGATCTGAGATGCCAATAATGATCGCACTTGCGGCAATGATTAAATTGGTTGAATCTGCGAAATTAACGCGGTTTTCAATCCAAATTCGAGCGCCCAAAATTCCGATCATGCCAAAGAGCGCAGTTCCAACGCCACCAAGTGCGCCAATTGGCGTTGCACTTAAAACGGCACCGAACTTTGGTGAGAGGCCGAGCAAAATTGCGCCAACGCCAGCTACCCAATAGGCAGCAGTTGAATAGACGCGAGTTGCGGCCATAACGCCAATGTTTTCAGCATAAGTTGTGGTTCCAGAACCGCCGCCAACACCGGCAATTGTGGTGGCAACGCCATCTGCAAAGAGCGCTTTACCCATTTGATCATCGAGATTCTTACCAGTCATTGCAGCAACGGCCTTTACGTGTCCAACGTTTTCGGCAATCAATACTAGAACGACTGGAATAAAGAGCACGATGACGCTGGCTTTAAATGTTGGCGCTGTGAAAGTTGGCGCCGCAATCCATTTCGCAGCTTTGATTCCTTCGGTATTAACTTCGCCATTAATTGCGCCAAAGATGTAACCGACAACCAAACCTAAGAAGATTGAGATGCGATTGATAAATCCACGTGCAAAGGCTGCGATGAGCGCAATTGCAGTCAAAGTTACGATTGCAGTTGCCGGACCTTTTACAAAGTTATTTTTAGCAGCACCTGCTAAATTAAATCCGATCACAATCACGATGGTGCCCGTTACAACTGGTGGAAGTAACCAATTGATCCAACCGATACCAGCGGCATGAACAACTGCGCCGACAATTGCGAGCAAGATACCGGTAGCCACAATTCCGCCAAGGGCCAAGCCCATATTTTTATCAGCGCCCATTGCGGCCGCGATTGGGCCAAGGAAAGCAAATGAGGATCCGAGGTAGCTCGGTAACTTATTTCCGGTAATTAATAGGAAGAGCAACGTTCCGATTCCGGAGAAAAATAAAGTTGTAGTTGGTGGAAAGCCGGTGATGATTGGCACCAAAAAGGTTGCGCCAAACATTGCGGCGATATGTTGTAAGCCAACTCCGATAGTGCGCGGCCAGGTCAACCGTTCGTCGGTAGAGACGACAGCGCCCGGCGCCACGCTCTTTCCATCGCCATGAAGCTTCCATGAAAGTGAAGACATTAAGCAGAGTCCTTTCAGTAACAGGTAATGGGGAAGGACGGATGTGAGCGTAGGGGCGTGTTCTAGTTAACGCTGGGTAGACACGGCGCGGAAAGTTTGTTATTTCCCCTTATATCGGGTTAGATATCCCATCGATATATCGTTTCGATATATCCAAATATCGCGTTAGAAATGGCTGGATTAGATGAGCACCCGGACTGAAGTTCTCGAGTTTGCAACCTTAGGTTTGCTAACTCAGAGCCCGCTTCACGGCTACGAACTTAGAAAGCGGATCAGCGCGATCTATGGCCCGTTTAAGGCGCTCTCATTCTCAATGATCTACCCACAACTTCGCCGCTTACTTGAAGCGGGGTTAATCGAAGAGGGCGCTCGCACCGAAGCTCGGCGCTCGCGAATTGTTTACCGGATTACCAAAAAGGGCGAATCCCGATTTGCTGAATTATCCGAGAACATCTCGCCAGATAGTTGGGACGATGAATCATTTGAAGTTCGCTTCGCCTTCTTTGGTGAAGCTTCAAGTAATAACCGAGTTCGAATTTTGGAAGGTCGCCATCGCCGCTTGAAAGAGAAGGCGGAAATTCTTCGCGCCGATGTAGAACGGCCAAATGTGGGAATCGATAAGTATTTAGAGGAGTGGCGCCGCCATTCTTTGGAATCGGCCGAACGAGAGATCGCTTGGTTGGAAGATTTAATTCAAAGTGAACGTAGTGAAAAAAACGAAAGGAAGACCAAGTGAGTAAGGAAATCCGAGTCGGCATAGTTGGAGTAGGTAACTGCGCCAATTCATTGGTGCAAGGCGTTACTTATTACAAAGATGCAAAGCCAGATCAGGAGATTCCTGGCCTCATGCACGCGGTGGTTGGCGACTATCACATCAATACAATTAAGTTCGTTGCCGCCTTCGATGTAGATGCCGAGAAAGTTGGCAAAGATTTAGTAGATGCGATGTGGGCAAGCGAGAACAACACGATCAAATTTGCAGATGTGCCAAAGTCCGGCGTCACTGTGCTTCGCGGCAAGACGCTTGATGGTTTTGGTAAGTACTACAAGCAGACCGTTAAAGAATCGACTGCGCCAGAAGTTGACGTAGTTGCCGAATTAAAGGCCGCAAAAGTAGAAGTTTTGATCTGCTATTTACCAGTGGGTTCCGAAGAGGCAGCTAAGTTCTATGCGCAATGTGCAATTGACGCGGGCTGCGCTTTCGTAAATGCACTTCCAGTATTTATCGCTTCAGATAAAGAGTGGGCCGATAAATTCACCAAAGCCGGATTGCCAATCGTGGGCGATGACATCAAGTCACAAGTTGGCGCAACGATTACTCACCGAATCATGGCCAAGCTATTCCAAGATCGCGGTGTGCACTTAGATCGCACCTACCAATTAAACGTTGGTGGCAACATGGACTTCAAGAACATGTTGGAGCGCGATCGATTGGAGTCAAAGAAGATTTCAAAGACCAATTCAGTTACTTCGCAATTGGATTACGACTTAGGCGATAAAAACGTTCACATTGGGCCATCTGATTACATTCAATGGTTGGACGATCGCAAGTGGGCTTATGTTCGCCTTGAAGGTCGCGCATTCGGCGATGTGCCACTAAATCTTGAATATAAGTTGGAAGTTTGGGATTCACCAAACTCTGCTGGCGTAATTATTGATGCACTTCGTTGTGCAAAGATCGGTCTAGATCGCAAAATTGGTGGACCACTTCTTTCACCATCTAGCTACTTCATGAAGACGCCACCGGTTCAGTACACCGATGAGCAAGCGCATGACAAGACCGAAGAATTCATTGCCGGAAAGTTAGAGCGTTAAAAAATATTAAAAACCAAACGGCCCGGGGAAATTTTCCCGGGCCGTTTGGTTTCACGGAGAGTGAAAACTAGATAGTTTCATCCGCGGAAGTACGACGTAAGTGCATGTAACCGGCAAGAGTTAGTAATAGAAATACCAATCCACCGATTAGCGCAACTGCCGCAGCGGTCTTGGCAATTGTTGCCAAAGTTCCGAAGGCATATGCATTCATCAAAAGACCCTTCAAAGTTTCACCCATAAATAGAGTGGTGCGTTGACCCATCAGTGCCGCAGCTTCTGCCGCAAGCGCTGCATTTGTTGGATCGGCTTTTGAAGCGGCCATCTTGCCAAGCGCTTCGCCAGAAACTTCAGAATAAGTTTTGCCACCGGCAATACCTTTTACGTGAACGCCGATGTAGTTGGTTGCGTAAACACGCGCTTGTTCGCCAGTTGTAACTTGCTGACCAGCATATTTTTCAACCGCAGCTTTGTCAGGTGCAGGAAGTGCATTTAGCCCTTCGCTATCTGGCGCTGGGAACATGATTTTCTGTGGTGTTAATTGATCGGTAACGCTCTGTGATGCAAAGGATGCGCCCCAGTTAAGTAGCGCCGCGGTTGCAAATAGGAAAATTGTTAAACCAAGACCCATGGCGGTCATGATCTTGTCGAAGGTACGTCTTTTCATTTCTCTCTCCTTGTTTTTATTTAGTTTTTAAAACTTAGGTCTCGTTCTGAGACAGCTCAATTCTTTACCTTTTCAAATAAATTAGAAGAGAAAATGTGAGTGCTAGCCCCACGCAAATTGTGATTTATTAGATATGGCGGGTACAGATTTGGGTGCCATCTGGCCCCATTTCAAAATGTTCGCATGGAATATGCAACTTATCCCAGGCTTTATCGCCGTAATGAGTGCGATAGGCCAGGGCAAGCAGTACGCGCACATTTGTGTCGCCATCAGATTTGATATTGAAAGCCTTAGCCGATCGACTAACCGTATTTTCAATTACTTTTTCAGTGTGCGCAGTATCGCGAGCAATCGCCGCATTTGATTTTCCTTCACAGACCAAATCCAAAACTAACCGCTCAAATGGCGTTAACTCGCGGTTTTGAATCGTGATATCGGTGCTCACAAGCCAATTCTAACTGAATTTTTAGAAGTGGCACCATTAAAATTTACGGATGCCAATTTTTGAAATCGAGCAAAATAGTACAAATTTCATTTCCGAGAGCGAACGCAAAGGTCGAGCGAGCGATCTCTTTTGGCCCTGGTGTGGTGCAAATGTTTCCCTCCTTGCTCTTTCATATGGCGCCTTCTTTTTAGATTTTGGAATTTCATTCTGGCAAGCAACAATTGCGGCAATTGTCGGCACCGTATTTTCATTTCTATTAGTTGGTTTTAGTTCGTTAGCTGGCAAGCGCTCTAATGCGCCAACGATGACGCTAAGTCGAGCTGCATTTGGTGTCATCGGAAATCGAGTACCGGGTTTTCTTTCATATTTACTTTTCGTTGGCTGGGAGACCGTTTTAGTTTCGCTAGCCACACTTGCAACCGGAACAATTGTTGGTCGCCTCGGCACCATTGATCGAAATAGCGCGATGGCAATCGGGTTTTTAATTGCTGTTTCATTAACAGTTATCGGTGGAGTTTATGGTTTTGACGCTGCAATGAAATTGCAGAAATGGTTGGCGTTAATAACGCTCATTATGACGGCGCTCTATTTGGTACTCACTGCGAATTCAATTGATTGGGCAAAAGTTTCGGCGATTCCTAATGGTTCCCTTGCCGCAGTTATTGGCGCTACCGTTTTTGCGATGACTGGAATTGGTTTAGGTTGGGCAAATTCCGCCGCCGATTATTCGCGCTATTTACCGCGAAACGTTAATGGCGGGGCAGTAGTTGGCTGGACAGTTTTTGGTGCTTCGCTAGTACCAATTCTTTTAGTTATCTACGGCGTATTACTTTCGGGCACCAGTGATTCGTTACATAAAGCAATTGCGAGCGATCCAATTGGAGCGTTAACTGAAATTTTGCCAACTTGGTTCTTGTTGCCTTTTGCACTAGTGGCAATTTTTGGCCTAATCAGCGGTGCGATTTTGGATTTATATTCATCTGGCATTGCGCTAGTTTCAATCGGAGTACCAGTTAAGCGCCACCAAGCTGCAATCTTTGATGCGCTCATAATGACTTTTGGCACGGTCTATATTGTTTGGTTTGCCAAAGATTTCATCGGCCCATTCCAAGGTTTTCTAATTTCAATTGGCGTTCCAATCGCGACGTGGACGGCAATCTTTGCCGCAGATGTGCTGCTAGTAAATCGTAAATATCTTGAAAAAGATTTCTTTAATCCAAATGGCGTTTATGGCGCGATTAATTGGCGCGCAATTTCAGTTTTAATTACCGGCACAGTTGTGGGCTTCGGTTTCGTAACTAATCCTTGGTTTAGCTGGCAGGGCTATTTCATGGATTTAATAGGTGGAAAGACTGGACAATGGGCCTACGCCAATCTCGGCGTTATTTTTGCGCTGGTGATTGGTTTCGTGGGGCAATGGCTGCTGCAACCAAAGCGCTCAAAATAATTGCGATTAGTAAACCAATTTTTACTTGATCGGTATTCGCTAAATAAAGCGCGACCGTTAAACCCATTCCAGCTAGCGCGCCACCTGTAGCAATTTCGCGAATCGAAACTTTTGTTTTAGCTCCCAATTTAATTGCGATAAAAGCGAAAAGGGTGATACCAACAGTTTTCCCAATGGTGCGGGAGCCAGCCAACGTCCAAGCTTCACTAGTTGGGGCGACAAATTCAAAGCCGAGATTTACAAAGATAAAAAGCGGCACAATTACTAAATCTGACAATCTTTGTAGACTAAATTTCAAAGGTAGAACTAAACCAAGAATGGTTGCGCCCACTGTTGGTAAAAGATGAAGCAAATCGAGGGAGCCGCGAAGTGCAATTAATCCAATTGAAAGTAAATCGTCAGAAAGCGCAAGGGCAAGTAAAAATATTCGAAGTGCTGGGCTGACTTTTAAAATTGTGGCCACACCAAGCACTAAAGCGATATCGGTCGGAAGTGCCGCCACCCAATTCGGACTATCACTGAGAGTCTTAAAAATGATCGCCGGAACCACCATGCCACCCAGTGCGGCAAAAGCCGGTAGCGCTAAGGAGCGATTTAATTCGGCACGTAACTCTTGACCGACCACGAAGAAAAAAATTGCAATCAAATAATCATTGACGAGTGGCTTGATGCCATTGGCGTAATCATTGCCGAAGATATTTGCAGCTAAAAGCGCGGCTGCGGCGGTAAAGAGAAGAACCGCGCTAGCCGCGTTCTCTAATTCAAAAAATTTCTTATTCGCCACACGGGAAGGGTA
>CAYFKK010000003.1:0-21166 GCA_964343655.1 uncultured Actinomycetes bacterium
CAAGCGGCGCGTTGTCCGAATTCTTGAAAAATGTTAACCAAACCAATTCGACAGAATGGCTGGGATTTTCTTTAACGATGCCGCTGAAAGAAGAGGTTCTCTCGCTAGTAGATGAGATAGATGTATTAGCCAAGCGCATCAGTTCAGCTAATACTTTGATTCCGTTTGCGCCAAGAAAATGGCGGGCATACTCAACCGATGTGGCGGGATTTATTTGGGCATTAACTGCCAATGAAGTAATGAATTTCAAGACGGTAACAATTATTGGTGGCGGCGGAACAGCGCGGGCAGCCGCTGCTGCGGTTGATGCGCCAGGTCGAATAATTAGAGTAGTAAATCGGTCAAAGCACCGAGAAGCTCAAATGCAAGGCAGTATTAATGATTCTGATTTGGAATTCATTCAGTGGGGCGGTGCTAAATTGGATTCTGATTTGGTAATAAATACAACCCCTAAATCCGTTGCAGATAATTTACCTGCCGGGCGTGGAATTCTTTTCGAAGCGCTTTATAACCCATGGCCCACAGAGCTGGCGAAAAAATGGCCCGGCCAAGTAATCGATGGTTTAGAACTTTTGACACATCAAGCAATTGATCAAATTGCCTTAATGACGGGAAAATCGCTAAATCGAACGGATTTCTCAAAAGAGTTGCGAAGAGTTGGGCTGTTGAAATTGGAGGCAGACAGGTAATCAAATAGACCAATATTGTTTCCGTGTATTGGATCATGTTTTCCCACTTAGCAATAGATTCTTTCATACGTGATATTTTTTGTCGCAAAATTTCGAATCAAGTTTTGTTATTTCATTTCATCATATTAATTCGATTTACAGATTGGCGATTTGCGTTTTTTGTGGTCGCGCCGTGGTTAACGAAGTGGATTGGTGCCGGTGATCTTAAATTAATTGCTGTCATTTGCTTATACGCAAAAGCGCTGGGTTTAGATCTAACTTATTGGCTAGTTGCATCATCGATACTTGGTTTAGCAACTGCAGCTTTGATACGAAGTAAATCGATACCTTTTTCGCCAGCCTTAATTACCGGCGCACTTTTAAGCGATTATTTGGTGCGCGATTGGCAGATAATCTGAGAGAATAGCGCTATGCGTTGGCTAACAGCAGGTGAATCACACGGACCAGTTCTCACCGCCATTATCGAAGGCCTACCGTCTCACATCAAAATAACAAGTGCCGATATCGACCGGGAATTAAGTCGTCGTAGATTGGGATTTGGTCGTGGTGCAAGACAAAATTTTGAAGCAGATAAAGTCCGAATTACTGGTGGTATTCGGTTAGGCGAGAGCCAAGGTGGACCAATATCAATCGAAGTTGGAAATAGTGAATGGCCCAAATGGGAAAAAGTTATGTCAGCCGATCCGGTCCCACAATCTGAAATTAAAGATTTAGCGCGAAATGCACCTTTAACCAGGCCACGACCAGGTCATGCTGATTTAGTGGGAATGCAGAAGTATGGTTTCGAAGATGCGCGCCCAGTTTTGGAACGAGCATCCGCACGCGAAACTGCAGCTCGAGTTGCGTTAGGAGCAGTTGCTAAAGCGTTTCTAAAACAAACGATGGGCGTCGATGTATTTAGCCACGTTGTTTCAATTGGAACAGTTATGAGCAAAGGCTCAATTCCAGGGCCATCAGATTTATCACGAATAGATGAAGACCCGGTTCGATGTGCTGATAAGAGCGCTAGTGAATTAATGATTGCCGAAATCGAATCAGCACATTCAGCAGGAGACACTTTGGGTGGTGTTGTTGAAATTTTGGCTTACAACTTACCCCCTGGACTTGGTTCACATGTCCATTGGGATCGTCGCATTGATGCCAGATTAGCTGGCGCGCTTATGGGAATCCAAGCAATTAAAGGCGTTGAAATTGGCGATGGATTTACGACTGCAACAAGACGAGGATCTGTTGCACATGATGAAATTGATTTGAAAGATGGAAAGGTAAATCGCCGCTCCGGTCGCGCAGGCGGAACTGAAGGTGGCATGACAACCGGAGAGTTACTACGCGTTCGCGCAGCAATGAAACCAATTTCAACCGTACCAAAAGCGCTTGACACCGTAGATGTTCAAACTAAGGAACCAGCAAAAGCTATTAATCAAAGATCAGATGTATGTGCTGTTCCGGCAGCAGGTGTTGTTGCTGAAGCGATGGTTGCCTTGGTTTTAGCAGAAGCGGCTTTAGAAAAATTTGGTGGCGACAGCATCCCTGAAGTGCGTCGTAATTATGAAAACTATTTAAGTAGTTTGTCGATCAAATAATGGCGCCGAAGGTAATTCTCTTTGGCCCAATGGGTTCCGGGAAAACCACCGTTGGAACTGCATTAGCGCGAGAATTAAATTGCCAATTCTCCGATACTGATCAATTGATCACGGAAGATCAAGGCAAATCTATAAACGAAATCTTCGTCGAAGATGGTGAATCTCATTTTAGATTAGTAGAGGAAAGTATCGTGATTGATGCCCTGCGCGAAAAAGAGGGAATATTGGCTCTTGGTGGCGGGGCAGTCTTGAGCGAGGCCACTCAGATAGCGTTGAAAGAAACAACCGCGGTGAAAGTATTCTTAGATATTTCGCTATCTGCGGTTGCACCGCGAGTTGGATTCAATACCGAGCGACCGTTGCTTTTAGTTAATCCGCGTCAAAAATGGCAGGAATTAATGGTGGCTCGGCGTCCGATTTATGAATCTCTTGCCGATATTACGATTGATGTTAGTAATCTTGAAGTTGAAGAGATTATTTCTCAAATTGTTGAGGTGCTTTAATGAGGACAGTTCCAGTTAGCTCCGAACGCAATTATCAAATCGAAATCGGCACTACTTGGCAAAGTTCGCTCTCGGACTGGGTAGAAGGTCGCAAACAAGTTGTATTGATCACTACTGAAAATTTACGATCCAAGATTTCGTTAACTAATGAACTAGCCAATGTTTCGGTAATTGAGATACCTGAAGGCGAAGCTGGAAAAACGCCACAAATGTTGGAGGCTACATGGAACCGACTGGCGGAATTAGAAGTTGAGCGAAACAGTCTAATTATTGGATTAGGTGGCGGAGCAGTTACCGATCATGCTGGATTTGCAGCAGCGACTTGGTTGCGTGGAATTGATTGGGTAGCAGTGCCGACAACGATTGCAGGGATGGTTGACGCGTCAATTGGCGGTAAAACTGGAATCAATAGTCAGTTTGGAAAAAATTTAATCGGATCATTTCATTCACCTTTAGCAGTGTTAGTTGATTTATATTGGACAAAATCACTATCCAATCGAGATTTCGCTGCCGGATTAGCCGAAGCAATCAAATGTGGATTTATAAAAGATCAAGAAATTCTTAAATTACTGACGGGAAAGAAATTATTGGATCTTCGAGAGAATGAAAATCTATTAGAAGAACTAATTGAACGGTCGGCTGCGGTTAAAGCAGAAGTGGTAAGTAATGATTTCAAGGAGAACGAACTTCGTGAAATTCTAAATTACGGCCATACCCTTGGCCATGCCATCGAAGTAGATAGTAATTATCAAATCCGACACGGTGAAGCAATTTCAATCGGCATGGTTTTCGTTGCCGAGTTGGCTCGGGAGTTATGTGGTTTAGGTGATTCAGTTGTCGAGAAACATCGATCGGTACTCAACTCGTTTGATTTACCCACCAGTTACAAAAAGCAATCTTGGCCGAATTTATTGAAAATTATGCAGAGCGATAAAAAGGTGCGCAATGGCGAAATTCGATTTGTGGCACTTTCTGATTTTGGACAATGCACTCGAATTACCGCACCAACGTCCGACGCGTTAGAACGCGCATATGCGAAAATAGCCCAATGAAGATTTTGGTTTTGAATGGTCCAAACCTCTCTCGATTAGATATTAGAGATTCGTCCGTTTATGGAGATTTGGATTTCGCTCAACTTGAATCATTAGTTAAATCTCGCGGCAAAGAATTAGGGTTCGAAATAGATTTTCGCCAGAGTGATGACGAAGCCACACTAATTGGTTGGTTACATGAAGCAGCAGACCAGAAGACTCCAGTAATTATCAACCCGGCTGCTTTTACCCATTATTCATATGCAATCCGTGATGCTGCAGAATTAGTGAAGGCGCCGTTGTTAGAAGTGCATCTTTCCAACCCAATGGCGCGTGAAGAATTTCGTCACACATCAGTGATTAGTGGTGTGGCCAATGGAACTATTTCAGGTTTTGGTCCTAATTCATACATTCTTGCGCTTAATGCATTGCATTCGATGTTAAATTTGTAAGATAAACTTACGCCCGCTATTAAAGGAGCGATAAGTGGCAACAACCAATGATTTAAAGAATGGCATGACCTTAGACATTGATGGTCAGTTATGGAATGTTGTCGAGTTCCAACACGTTAAACCTGGTAAAGGCCCAGCATTCGTTCGTACTAAATTGAAGTCAGTAATGACTGGAAAAGTTGTAGATAAAACTTTTAATGCCGGAGTAAAGGTAGATGTTGCTATTTTAGAAAAGCGGGAAATGCAATATCTATACAAAGAAGGCGAAGATTTCGTGTTTATGGATACCGCCACTTACGATCAAATGACTATTCCGGCAAAAGTTGTTGACGACGCAGCCAAATACATGTTGGAAAATACCGAAGCAATAGTTGCGATTCATGAAGGTAATCCCCTTTACATTGAACTAGCTGCATCGGTGCCATTGAAAATTACTTATACTGAACCTGGAATTCAAGGCGATCGTTCATCTGGTGGTACAAAGCCAGCAACGCTAGAAACTGGGATTCAAATCCAAGTCCCATTATTTATTAAGCAGGATGAAGTAGTCATGGTTGACACCCGTGACGGTTCCTATATCGGCCGCGCATGAGTACTCGCACCAAAGCGCGCAAAGAAGCTTTGGATCAACTTTTCGCAAGCGATTTACGAGGGAAAGATCTAACAGTCCCAGATGAAATCCGGGAATACGGTCGGGAATTGTTGTCTGGGATTATCGAAAAGAAATCCCGAATTGATGAATTAATCCGAAGCTACAGCCAAGGTTGGGATTTGGATCGCCTCCCGGCAGTTGATCGAAATATTTTGCGATTGGCAATCTATGAACTTCTTTGGGCAACTGAGGTTCCGGAAGCAGTTGCAATCGATGAGGCTCTTAATTTTGCGCGAGAGCTATCCACTGAAGATTCCGCCAAATATGTTCATGGCGTTCTAGGCAAAATCGCTGCCCTTAAATCGCAACTGATATAGTTCGGTCCAATCCTTTAACGACCCATCCAGTGAGGTGGGGAAGGTGGTTACGATGAATTCTGCCGATATGGCGCGCGCGATTACGCGCATTGCTCACGAAATTCTTGAACGAAACTCTGGTTCGCAAAATTTAGTATTACTCGGAATTCCAACGCGGGGTGCACATTTAGCAAACCGAATAGCGCTCGAGATTGCAAAAATTGAAGGCAAAGAAGTTCCGTCTGGCACGTTAGATATCACCCTTCACCGCGATGATTTACGCACCAGAGCACCGAGAGCGCTACTACCTACCCAAATTCCACCAACTGGCGTAGAAGGTAAAGATGTAGTTCTCATAGATGATGTGCTCTTCTCTGGTCGAACTGTTCGAGCTGCGCTCGATGCGTTAGGTGAAGTTGGCCGGCCACGCACAGTGCAATTAGCAGTTTTAGTTGATCGCGGTCACCGTGAACTTCCAATTCGCGCCGATTTTGTTGGAAAAAATCTACCCACATCTCGTGAACAGATTGTGAAAGTGCAACTGAGTGAAGTTGATGGAAAAGATGAAGTTTCGGTGACGGAGAAATGATGCGCCACCTACTTTCAATTGCTGACTTAGATGTACAAGGTGCCCTGTCAATTTTGGACACTGCCGCTGAATTAGCGAAAGTATCAGATGGTCCGATGAAGAAACTGCCCACGCTTAGAGGTAAAACAGTTGTCAATCTCTTTTTTGAAGATTCAACTCGAACCCGAATCTCTTTTGAAGCGGCGGCAAAACGACTTTCAGCAGATGTCATCAATTTTTCAGCAAAAGGTTCTTCAGTCTCAAAAGGCGAATCGTTAAAAGACACTGCTTTGACGCTTCAAGCAATGGGCGCGGACGCCGTGATCATTCGTCACAATGCATCTGGCGCTGCAAAACGCTTGGCTGATTCGGAGTGGACTTCTGGTTCGGTTATAAATGCGGGCGATGGTACACACGAACATCCAAGTCAAGGGTTGTTAGATGCATTCACGATTCGAAAGCATCTAAGAGATGGTGCTGGAGATTTAGCTGGATTAAGTATTGCAATTGTTGGCGATGTTCTTCATTCGCGTGTTGCTCGATCTAATGTGCTGTTATTAAATTTGTTAGGCGCTAGAGTTATTTTGGTTGCACCACCTACGTTACTTCCGGTTGGCGTTGAAAATTGGCCAGTGGAGGTTTCTTATGACCTCGATTCTGTTCTACCAAATGTTGATGCTGTAATGATGCTTCGAATTCAAATGGAGCGAATGAACGATTCATTCTTCCCAAGTGCGCGTGAATACAGTCATTATTTTGGGCTAAACCGCGACCGAATGAATTTAATGAAACCTAGCGCAATTGTGATGCATCCGGGTCCGATGAATCGAGGTTTAGAGATTACAGCCGACACAGCCGATAGCGGTCGAAGCGTGATTGTCGAACAAGTTTCTAATGGTATTCATGTTCGAATGGCTATTCTCTACCTATTACTGGCGGGTGAATAATGAATTATCTAATTAAAAATACGATGGTTAATGGCAAAAAGATCGATATTGAAATAACAGATGAAAAAATTTCAAATCTTGGGCCGAATTTGAACAGCTCGCATGAAATCGTTTCAGGTGATGGAACTATTGCATTTCCCGGATTGGTCGATCTTCATACTCATCTACGCGAACCAGGTCGAGAAGATTCGGAAACGGTTGCATCAGGTTCGGCGGCAGCAGCTCGTGGTGGCTACACCGCAGTATCAGCAATGGCGAATACTTCGCCGGTAGCAGATACAGCCGGGGTTGTGGAGCAAGTGTTCCGCCTCGGGCTTGAATCTGGCTTAACTGCTGTATATCCAATTGGCGCGGTAACAAAAAATCTTGAAGGTAAAGAACTTTCAGAAATTGGCGCAATGGCAGATTCAGTCGCTCAAGTTCGAATCTTTAGTGATGATGGAAATTGTGTTTCTAATCCACAAGTAATGCGTCGAGCCCTTGAATATGTAAAAAAATTTGACGGCGTCATCGCGCAGCATGCCCAAGATCCGGATTTAACAATTGGATCACAGATGAATGAAGGCTTAATTTCCTCAAAGCTTGGCCTAAAAGGATGGCCAGCAGTCGCTGAAGAGGCAATCATTGCGCGAGATGTTCTTTTAGCCGATCATGTGAAATCCAGATTGCATATCTGCCATGTAACAACAGCTGGCGGTGTCGAAATTATTCGGTGGGCAAAAAAGCGCGGCATTAATGTAACGGCAGAAGTTACCCCGCATCATTTGTTATTAACCGATGATTTAGCGCAAAGTTATGATCCGGTTTATAAAGTCAATCCGCCTCTTAGATCTCAGAAAGATGTTGAGGCGTTACGTGAAGGATTGGCTGACGGAACAATCGATATCGTTGCAACCGATCATGCGCCTCATCCGGCTGAAAAGAAAGAGTGTGAATGGCAGGCGGCAGCTTTCGGGATGCTTGGCTTAGAAACGGCGCTGCCAATAGTTTGGCAAGTAATGATTGCCGGAAAATTGATGGATGAGATTGCGTTAATTGAACGAATGTCGTCGAAACCAGCCCAAATCGGGCGGTATCACAACCAAGGAAAAGCGATCGAAGTTGGTCAAAGTGCTAACTTGACCTTATTCAATCCCAATCAAAAATGGAAGGTGGATCGCGATTTGGTCCGCAGTAAAAGTAGAAATACTCCATATCACGGCATGGAGTTGAATGGTTCCATCGTGGCCACTTTCTTCAACGGGAAGCGAACTTTTTAAATCATGAAAGCCTTTTTAGTTTTAGACGATGGTCGAATTTTTGAAGGAAAAAAATATGGTGCAGCCGGTAAAACCTTTGGTGAAGCAGTTTTTGCTACCGGAATGACCGGGTATCAAGAGACGCTTACCGACCCTTCGTATCATAAACAAGTAGTTGTAATGACTTCACCGCATATTGGAAACACTGGAATCAACTTAGAAGACAATGAATCAAACAAATTCTGGGTAGCCGGATTTGTTGTGCGAAATCCTTCACCGATAACAAGTAATTGGCGAGCGAGCGATAATCTTGAGGACGAATTAATTCGCCAAGAAGTTGTCGGAATATCAAATATTGATACTCGCGCTTTAACCCGACATTTGCGCGATCGTGGTGCGATGCGAGTTGGTATTTTCAGCGGCACCGAATTAACCCGCGAAGAGATGGTTGTTGAAGTTCGAAAATCAAATCAAATGACCGGCGCCTTTCTATCTGAAGCGGTATCAACGTCAACGCCATATGTAATTGAAGCAAAAGGGCAGAAGCGATTCAAAGTTGTAGCTTTAGATTTGGGAATCAAGGCTGCGACGCCACGAAGTTTTGCCGAACGGGGAGTTGAGACCGTTGTAGTTCCATTTAATAGTAGTGCTGCAGAAATATTGGCGTTAAATCCGGACGGGATCTTTTTATCAAATGGCCCCGGAGATCCTGCGTCAATGACTCAAGTAGTTGAAACGGTCCGGGAATTATTGGCTTCAGAGATTCCAATATTTGGTATTTGTTTTGGCCATCAAATTTTAGGTCGCGCTTTAGGTTTTGAAACTTACAAACTTCAGTTTGGGCATCGCGGAATTAACCAACCGGTTTTGGATCGAACTACTGGCAAAGTTGAAATCACCGCCCATAATCACGGCTTTGCGATTAAAGCGCCGATAGATCAACAATTCACTACCGTTTATGGACCTGGCGAAGTTACTCACATTGGATTAAATGATGGTGTAGTCGAAGGATTGCGTCTGATTGAACGTCCAGCATTCAGTGTTCAATACCACCCTGAAGCTGCCGCTGGACCACACGATGCAAACTATTTATTTGATCGATTCATCTCTTTGATGGATGCGCGGAAGGTTCGTGCTTGATGCCAATAGATCAATCGATAAAAACAGTATTAGTTATCGGTAGTGGCCCAATTGTTATCGGCCAAGCGTGCGAATTTGATTATTCTGGAACCCAAGCTTGTCGAGTGCTTAAAAATGAAGGTATCCGGGTTGTTTTAGTAAATTCAAATCCAGCAACAATTATGACTGATCCGGAATTCGCTGATGCAACTTACATCGAGCCGATTACTCCGGACGCTATTGAACAAATAATTATTAAAGAAAAACCTGATGCGGTATTGGCAACACTGGGCGGCCAAACAGCACTTAATGCAGCAATGCAGCTTCATGAGAACGGAATTTTGCAGCGACATGGGGTCCGCTTAATTGGCGCAGATGTCCAAGCAATTCAACGTGGCGAAAATCGAGAATTATTTCGAGCCATCGTTGAAAAAGTAGGCGGCGAATCGGCAAAATCAATTATTTGTCACACTTTAGATCAATGTTTCTCCGCGGTAGCACAATTGAATTATCCAGTGGTGGTGCGGCCATCATTCACTATGGGTGGTTTGGGTTCTGGAATCGCCTTTAATTCAGATCAATTGGAACAGATTGCCGGCGCCGGATTGCGGCATAGCCCAACGTCAGAAGTTCTTCTAGAAGAATCAATTTTAGGCTGGAAAGAGTACGAACTTGAAGTTATGCGCGATCGAAAAGATAACGTAGTTATCGTTTGTTCGATTGAAAATATTGATCCTATGGGGGTGCATACTGGTGATTCGATTACGGTAGCTCCGGCGTTAACTTTGACCGATGTTGAATTTCAAAAGTTACGAAATTTATCAATTGACATTATTCGTGAAGTTGGTGTTGACACTGGCGGTTGTAACATTCAATTTGCGGTTAATCCACAAAATGGTCGCATCGTGGTTATCGAAATGAATCCGCGAGTTTCTAGATCAAGTGCTCTCGCTTCAAAAGCAACAGGTTTCCCGATTGCAAAAATCGCAACCAAATTAGCCATTGGCTATTCATTAGATGAAATTCAAAATGACATAACTAAAGTTACGCCAGCATCATTTGAGCCCACCCTTGATTACATAGTGGTAAAAGCGCCTCGATTTGCATTCGAGAAATTTGCTGATGCAGATCCAAGGCTGACCACAACTATGAAAAGTGTTGGTGAGGCGATGGCCATTGGTCGATCGTTTTCGGAAGCACTTCAAAAATCTCTTCGATCGTTGGAGCGGAAAGAAGCGAATTTTTCATTTCCAGCTGATCTAGCGGGGATTGACCTAAACGGATTATTACATTCAATGGAAACTCCGACCGAATATCGATTACAGCAAGTTCAATTAGCACTTTGGGCGGGCGCCTCTATTGAAGAAGTTCATGGGCGAACTCGGATTGATCCGTGGTTTTTATCGCAGATTCAATTAATTAATCAAAAAGCTGATGAATTGAGCAAGCCAGGTGATTTGAGTGCGGAACTGATTTATAGCGCAAAAGAACTTGGTTTTTCGGATAATCAAATCGCAAATATTAGAGGATTGTCTGAAACCGAAGTTCGAAAACTCCGCCAAAGTTTTGGTGTGCGACCAGTTTATAAAACTGTTGATACTTGTGCCGCGGAATTTGAAGCATTTACGCCTTATCACTATTCAACCTATGAATCCGAAAGCGAAGTTGCAACTCGTACTAAACCAGCTGTGATAATTCTCGGCAGTGGACCAAATCGAATTGGCCAAGGAATCGAATTTGATTATTCGTGTGTTCATGCTGCATTTACGTTACGAGATTGTGGATTTGAAACCGTTATGATTAATTGCAACCCCGAAACGGTCTCAACTGATTACGACACAAGCGATCGACTTTATTTTGAACCACTTACACTCGAAGATGTATTGGAAGTTATTGCAGCCGAAGAGTCGGCCGGTCCAGTGCTCGGCGTGATTACCCAATTAGGCGGCCAAACTCCGCTCGGCCTTGCTGCAGGTTTAAAAGAAAATGGCGTAAACATCCTTGGCACCTCACCAGAAGCGATCAATTTAGCTGAAGAACGTGGCGCGTTTGGCGAGATTTTAAAATCCCAACAATTAAAAGCCCCAGATTATGGAATGGCGGCCTCAACGCTAGAAGCCACAGATATTGCTGCTCGGATTGGTTATCCAGTTTTAGTCCGACCTTCGTTTGTTTTAGGTGGTCGTGGCATGGAGATTGTTTATGATGATAGTTCGTTGAATTCCTACATATCTCGGGCAACGGAAATCACTCCAGATCATCCAGTCTTAGTAGATCGTTTCTTAGATTCTGCAATCGAGATTGATGTTGATGCACTTTTTGACGGAGAGGAATTATTTCTAGGTGGCGTCATGGAACATATCGAAGAAGCTGGAATTCACTCCGGCGATAGCGCTTGTGTTCTGCCAGCTATGACTATAAATAATAATCAATTGCGTGAGATTCGTATTGCCACTGAAAAATTAGCACGTGGGGTCGGAGTGCGGGGTTTAATAAATATTCAATTTGCAATAGCCAACAACCAGCTTTATGTATTGGAAGCAAACCCGCGCGCATCCCGAACTGTTCCATTCGTTTCAAAGGCGACGGGAGTAGCGCTAGCAAAAGCAGCTGCCCGGATCGCTACCGGTGAAACTATTGCCAAATTGCGTGAAGATAAATTGTTGCCTTCCGGAGATGGCGTTGCGAAAGGCATTTCAGTTAAGGAAGCGGTCTTGCCGTGGAATCGGTTTCGCCGCACTGATGGCCGTGGGGTAGATGCAACTTTAGGGCCGGAGATGAGATCCACCGGTGAAGTAATGGGAATTGCTAAAACATTCGGCGAAAGTTATGCAAAAAGTCAGATTGCAGCATTTGGTCCGTTACCAACATCTGGCACAGTATTCATTTCGCTTTCCAACAAAGATAAGTCAGCCGGATTGGCGGCAGCAAAAGAGTTAAGCACGCTAGGTTTTAATATATGTGCAACCGCCGGAACGGCTTGGGCTTTTGGCGAACATGGTTTACATGCCACATCAGTTCGCAAACATTCAGAGGGGCGCGGGCCATTAGGTGAAAAAACAATCACCGAACAGATGGCAAATGGCGAAATTGCACTGGTAATTAATACGCCAGTGGGTCAAGGAACTAGACAAGATGGCTGGGTCATTCGAACCACAGCCGTGCAAAGGTCAATTCCTTGCATCACCACAATTGCTGGATTTAATGCTGCAGTTGAAGGAATAAAGTCACTTAAATCAAGTTCAATCTCGGTGCGCCCGATTCAAGAATGGTTATCGGATGTCGCCTATAAATAAAAATGCCAATCAGATTACGGCAACGATTATTTCAAATAAACGGATTGGCGTTTATCACCAATTACTTCTAGAGATTGGTGAAGCAGTTAGATTTGCAAAACCTGGAAATTTCATCGCAATCTCTGTTGGCGGTGATTATTCCAGAATGATTCTTCGGCGCGCATTCGCTATCTCAAGGATCGCTGATCGTGGCGAATATCGAGCAGTTGAACTTATTGTTGCGCCGCATGGTGCTGGCAGTAGTTGGCTATGCGCCCAACCTCCCGGCGTTGAATTAGACGTTGTCGTGCCACTCGGTACAGCTTTTAAAGTTCCAACTGAACCAGTTTCGGCTCTACTAATCGGTGGTGGATATGGTTCTGCGCCGCTTTTTGGTTTAGCTGAAGTTCTACGCGAGCGCGGTTGTCGTGTAAACATGTTGCTTGGTGCAAGCACAGCTTCAAAAATATATGCGCCACTTGAAGGTAAGCGATCCGTTAATTCTCTAAAGATCTACACCGAAGATGGCACTGGTGGCGAAGTAGGACGAGTTACCGAACCGATTCCAGATTTGATACGTGATCAGCAAATCAAAGTTATTTACAGCTGTGGACCAATGCCAATGCTTGCCGCTATTTCTAAGATTGCAATCGAACATGACGTTGCACATCAATGCGCGGTTGAAGAATCGATGGCCTGTGGCGTCGGAATCTGTATGACTTGTGTCCTTCCCGTAAAGGATTCGCACGGTGAGGTAAAGATGATGCGCTCATGTATCGATGGTCCGGTAATGGATGGTGAATTCGTTATGTGGGATAGCGTTGGTAAAAGTTTATGAGCAATTTTGATTTCTCAACCAAATTGGCAGATGCCTGGTTTCCGACACCACTATTTACTGCAAGTGGTTGTGCGAGTTCCGGAAAAGAGTTGTCGCAATTTTTCGATTTAAGATCAATTGGCGCTGTGGTTACCAAATCGATAATGATCAAACCTCGAGCCGGTCGTCCGACGCCGCGCATGGCCGAAACGCCAAGTGGAATGCTTAATTCAATTGGTTTGCAAGGTCCAGGCATTGATGCATTTTTGGGTGATGATATTCCGTGGCTTCTCAATCAAGGAGCCAGAATCATTGTTTCAATTGCGGGTGAAACTGTTGATGAATTTAGTACATTAGCGAGAAGACTTCGTGGGGTAACTGGAATTAGCGCAGTTGAAGTGAATATTTCTTGTCCAAATGTAGAAAATCGTGGCCTAGTTTTCGCCTGCGATCCAGATAGCGCAAGCGCGGTAATTAATGGCGTGAAAATGATGATTGGTGGGGAGTTGCCGATAATTGCAAAACTTTCTCCTGATGTCACAAATATTGCCCAGATTGCAACTTCGGTTTTTAATGCGGGCGCTGATGCAGTTGCGTTGATAAATACGCTTCTTGGAATGGTTATAAATCTAGAAACCATGAAACCACAACTAGGTGGAAAAACTGGAGGCCTCTCTGGACCTGCAATTCGACCAATAGCTGTGCGCGCTATCTATCAAGTAAGAGAGGCGTTGCCAAAATTGCCGATTCTGGGCATGGGTGGAGTTGCATCAGGACGGGACGCGCTTGAATTAATTTTGGCAGGAGCAAGTGGTGTTTCTGTTGGAACTGCAAACTTTGGAAATCCGAGTGCGGTTTATGAAATTCAAGAAGAGTTGCGAAAGCTACTAATAGATCGAGGTTTCAGATCACTTACTGATGCAGTTGGATATGCTCACCGAGAGGGTTCCTAATGATTGGCGCTAACAGTTCTCCAATCATTCTTGCGCTAGATACAGATGATCTGGAAGTAGCTAAATCTTGGGTTAACGCCACTAGAGCCTCGATTGATATTTATAAGGTCGGTTTAGAATTTTTCTTAAAGTTTGGACGTGCCGGATTGGCCGAAATTCAATCAGAATCTGGCGCTGAAATTTTTTTGGATTTGAAACTTCATGATATCCCCAACACCGTTTCGTCAGCAGTGAAATCAGTATCAGATTTAGCGCCGAAATTTTTAACAGTTCACGCTTCCGGCGGTGGGTCCATGATTGCCGCTGCAGTTGCGGCCAGTAAAGAAATCTCGATAACAGCGGTTACCATTTTAACTTCATTGAATGAGGAAGATTTAATTGAAATCGGTTTCAAACCAGGAACAGACGAACGGGCAGCGCAGTTAGCGAAGCTGGCCACCGAGAATGGAGCCCGAGCAATTGTTTGTTCACCACTAGAGATTGAAAGTATTCGAAAAGTAATTCCTAAAAATGTTTCGATAATTACGCCTGGTATTCGACCGCAAACCAATTCACTTTCTGATGATCAGAAACGCACTATGACCCCTTCGGCGGCAATTGCAGCGGGTGCCAACTATTTGGTAATTGGTCGACCAATTACCGAACAATGGAAAATCGGGCCAAATGCGATGAGTGAACGAGCTGCACAAATTCGGGCCGAAATTAAATGAAGTTACCACCAAAATTATCGGCCGAACAACGAGAATCTGCACTAATTAGCGCGAAATTAGCACGGCAGGCTCGGGCAAAGCTAAAGGAGAAGATTCGTAGCGGTGAAATTTCGGTTCCTGATGCAATCGATTTTGCAAAAGGGGATAGCGTTCTAGCCAAAATGCGGGTCGCAGAATTATTAGAGTCGATACCGGGTCTTGGTAAAATTAGAGCTGCAGCAATGATTGAAAAATTGGGAGTTTCGCCAACACGAAGATTGCAAGGGCTTGGCGTATTGCAATTACAGAAAATCAAGAAGGAGTTTGGACCCATGTCCGGAGCTGTAAGACCAGGTAAGTTAGTGGTCGTATCCGGACCAGGTGGCGTCGGGAAAAGCACCATCACAAAGGAATTACGCAAACATCCAGAAATTTGGATTAGCGTTTCGGTAACAACTAGGGCGCCTAGACCCGGTGAGATTAACGGAGTTGATTATTTCTTCGTTAGCGATTTGGAATTTGATCGCATGATCGTCGAGAAAGAATTTCTCGAATGGGCCGAATTCGCTGGACACAGATATGGCACTCCTGCGAAAGCGGTGCGAAAGCAGTTAGAAGCAGGAAACAATGTAATTTTAGAAATTGATATTGCTGGCGCAAAACAAGTTCGAAAAAGCTCAAGTAGTGCATTCTTAGTTTTTATCGCGCCGCCATCTTGGGAAGAGTTGGTTAGCAGACTGGAAGGGCGTGGCTCAGATTCGCCAGAACGACGCCAAGAGCGATTGCGATTAGCGCAAGAGGAGATGGCGGCTGCGCCTGAATTCAACGCAGTAGTGATCAATCATCGCGTAGATCAAGTTGTCGACGAGATGTTAAAACCCATGTTCACGAAAAACCGCTATCGATTGCGCTACGTGAAATTAATGATGATTTATTGACGATTGAAAATTTGGAACCAAACGCATAAATAAATTATTGAATCGCTGAATTTCAATAGAACATCTAATTAAAGATATGAGCCAGAAACTTGTGCTTGGTGTAGGTGGGGGAATCGCCGCCTATAAAGCATGTGATCTGCTTCGACGGTTCCAAGACTCAGGCTTTGATGTAACTGTAATTCCAACTCCAGCTGCCTTAAATTTTGTAGGTACAGCAACCTGGGAAGCTCTCTCCGGAAAGAAAGTTTCCACCCAAGTTTGGGAAAATGCCGGTTATGTTGGGCATGTAAAACTTGGGTCCGAGGCTAGATACTTAGTAATTGCACCGGCGACTGCAGATTTGATAGCTCGGATTGCAATGGGTCGGGCTGACGATTTATTGACGAACACAGTTCTAGCGTCAACTGCTAAAAAATTGATTGTTCCTGCAATGCATCCAAAAATGTGGCTAAATCCAGCAACAGTTGCAAATGTAAATACCCTCCGGGATCGTGGGTTCATTGTTATGGAACCGTCAGTCGGCCGATTGACTGGTAGCGATACTGGAATCGGAAGATTTCCGGAAACTGCAGAAATTCTAAATATTTTCTTTAGAGAGGTTGCAAATAATCGGGATTTAGAGGGCAGAAGGATCCTCGTAACACTGGGAGGAACGCGTGAAGATATCGATGACGTTCGTTTCATCGGCAACCGTTCCAGCGGCAAACAAGGTTTAGCTATTGTCGAAAACGCTAAAGCAAGAGGCGCAATAGTTACCGTGATTAATGCAAACACTTCAGAAATATCTGGCGTAGAAAATATTCAAGTAAGAAGCGCCTTTGAGCTACAGCAAGCTTTAGCTTCGCATTTCGAAAATTGTGATGCATTGATAATGGCTGCTGCCGTCGCCGACGCAAGACCGGCTCGTTCTGCTAAGGGAAAGATCAAAAAAGATAACCTCAGTTCAATTGAATTAGAAGAAAATCCGGATCTACTTACTGAAATTTCTCGCAAGCGTAAAAACCAGATTTTAGTTGGCTTTGCAGCGGAATCTGAAAATTTGCAGGGGGAAGCTAAACGCAAACTCTCGGCAAAGGGTGTCGACATTCTTTATGCCAACGATATTCGCGAGGGAGCAATATTTGGCAGCGACATGACCAGCGGATATCTTGTTTGGCACGAAGATGGGAATATACAAGAACGTGAAGTGACTGAGGCGACAAAGATCGATATAGCGAGCCAATTGTTGGATCTTGTTCAAAGTAAGTTAAATTAGGGAAATGTCCAAACGCCTCTTTACTAGCGAATCCGTTACCGAAGGCCATCCAGACAAAATCGCGGATGCAATTTCTGATGCCGTATTAGATTCATTGCTAAGTCAAGATCCGAAATCTCGCGTTGCAGTTGAAACTTTAATTACAACTGGACAGGTGCATGTTGCCGGTGAGGTAACCACAAATGGTTATGCTGACGTAAATTCAATCGTTCGTGACACGGTATTAAATATTGGTTACGACTCTTCCGTAAAAGGTTTTGATGGGAACTCTTGTGGAGTATCTATATCAATCGGTGCTCAATCGCAAGATATCGCACAAGGTGTTAATAAGGCCTACGAACATCGGGTTGCAGCGGGTTCGGATCCGTTAGATCTTCAAGGTGCCGGAGATCAAGGCTTAATGTTTGGTTACGCATGCACTGATACGAAGGAATTGATGCCACTTCCAATTTGGTTAGCTCATCAATTAGCCCAACAATTAACTCTTGTGCGCAAAAATGGTGAACTCGGGTATTTGCGACCAGATGGAAAGACTCAAGTAACTATTGAATATGACGGTGACAAAGCGGTCGCAATTAACACAGTTGTAGTTTCGAGCCAGCACGCTGAAGAGATTGATCTTGAAAGGCAATTAACACCCGAGATAACCAAGTTGGTTATTGAGCCCATCTTGGCAAAAGTAGATTTACCAAAAAATGATCTTAAAGTCTTAATTAATCCAACGGGCCGTTTTGTGATCGGTGGTCCGATGGGCGATGCTGGTTTGACCGGGCGGAAAATTATTGTTGATACATATGGCGGCATGGCTCGACATGGTGGCGGCGCTTTTAGCGGAAAAGATCCATCAAAGGTTGATCGTTCTGCTGCATATGCAATGCGTTGGGTCGCAAAGAATGTCGTTGCGGCGAACCTAGCTTCGCGTTGCGAAGTACAGGTAGCGTACGCAATCGGTAAGGCCCAACCGGTTGGTTTGTTTGTCGAAACTTTTGGAACCGAGAAAGTACCGGTAGAAAAAATTCAAGATGCTGTGCTTGAAACTTTTGACTTAAGGCCTGCTGCAATTATTCGGGACTTGGATCTGCTCCGTCCGATCTATTCGAAAACTAGCGCATATGGGCATTTTGGACGAGAACTCAAGGAGTTCACTTGGGAAGCAACCAATCGCGCAGAAAAATTGGCTGCGGCGATAAAGTAACGCATGGCCAAATCCCTTAAGTTGCAAGCGCAACGAATGGGTAAGCCAACAATTGCAACCGATCGGCCGATTGCTAAAATCTTAGTTAAAACCGGCGTTTTCCATCTAGATACACCGTTTGATTATCAAATTCCAGAATCGCTTTCAGATCAAATTACGATTGGATCGAGAGTAGCAATTACATTTCGCAGTAAAAAAGTAGAAGGTTTTGTAGTAGATCGGGTTTCTTCAACAAATAGTTCAGCTAAATTGCAAATAATCGAGCGAAATCTAGGGGTCCAATTTGATCGCGAGTTTTTGCCGCTACTAGCTGCTTGGCAATCGCGATGGGGTGCGAATCCATTAGACATACTTCGCTTCGCTTGCCCGGATCCAGTGATGCGAGCTAAACCAATTCAAACCCAGATAAAATTGGAAAATTCAAATCTGCCCAAATCATTATTAACCAAACACGCCCGCCTATATTGGCAACTACCTCCGTTAGTCGATGAAGCAACTGCAGCAGCCGAATTAATAAAGGCTCGATTGCATCATGGTCGAGTGCTAGCAATTTTTCCTGAAGAACGGTTATTGAAGCGGATTGAAAAGCTCCTGATTGAATCTGAAATCTTCCCAGCGATTCTCTCTTCGGCTATGGGAAAGTCTGAAAGGTATTCCAATTTCTTGGCATCGATAGGTGATGCCGAATTGACTATGGGAACGCGACAAGCGGCTATGTCACCGGGTAAGTACGTAACCACAATTGTTTGGCGTGAAGATTCCGAACACCATTATGAAGTGCATTCACCTGGATGGAACAGTCGAGATGTTTCATTAATTCGATCGGCAACACAGAATTCGAGTTTAATTTTTGCTGGGTATGTGCCTTCAGTTGAAGTGGAAAGGTTGATTGAAACCGGCTACGCAACAATCGTAGCAAGCGCCGGAAAGGTAAGAGCTTTCGCCGTTAACGCGCAAATGAATGAAATTTTGCCTTCACCGATCTTTAAACGCGTTAAAACTGCATTAAAGAATGGTCCAGTTCTTTTTTTAGTACCTACTAAAGGCTATGGCCAAGCTATTTCATGCGATAAATGTCGCAATATCGCAAAATGTAAATGTGGTGGGAAATTAACAAAGTTAAGCAAAACCAGTCCACCTAATTGCACGCTTTGCGGAAATATTTATTCGCAATGGCGCTGTTCTTACTGTAGCAACGAAATAATTAGAGTTCTTGGCAGAGGCATAGATCGAATCTATGAAGAGATTGGTAAGACTTTCCCACAAGTTAAAATATATACTTCGACTGCAGAACGGGAATTAAGTAGAAGGGTTCTCTCCAATTCAATTGTTTTAGCCACGCCAGGCATGGCAGCAAATCAATTCTTTAAATTGACAGTAATTCTTGATGGCCATAACAATTTTCGAGACATTCGGTCGGACGAGCGCTACTTCAATACACTTTTCCGTTATGGTGCGTTAGCCGAGACCGAGATAGATATTGTCGGAAATGAATCCGGCCCAGAAGTATCAGCTTTGATTCAGTGGAGTTCAATCTCGCTGGTGAGGCGGCTTAATCGGGAACGTCGCGAGGCAGGCTTGCCACCATTTTTTAGGTCGGTAGTTATATCAGCAAAAGCTGGAACTGAACGGATTATTTCTGGATTTCAATCAGCTATCGAATCTGGTCGTTTACCAAGTTCAATTCAGCTTCATAACAATTCGTCAGATATAACAATGTTTGCGCCACTTGCTGATATGCAAAAATTGACGGATTTCATATATGAATTTCAAAAACGGCGCTCCATGAACGGGAAAGAACTGATCAAATATCGAGTTGATCCATACACCCTTGGTTAGAATTAACTAGTGAGCATTCAACCAATCAGACTCTTCGGAGACCCAGTACTCACTTCGCCTGCAACTCCAGTTCTCGATTTCGACAAGGAGTTGCGCAAGCTTGTTAAGGATCTAACTGACACTATGTTAGATGCGCCAGGTGCGGGATTGGCCGCTCCTCAAATTGGCGTGCCATTGCGGGTTTTTGTTTGGGACGTTGATGAAACACTTGGTCATTTGGTTAACCCAACTCTTGATTTAAGTTCTGACATCCAAGAAGGAGAAGAGGGATGTTTATCATTTCCTGAACTTCGGTTTGAAACGCCACGGGCCTTTCGAGCAGTTGCAAAGGGTTTCAACATGCATGGCGAACCGATCGTTGTTGAAGGAACCGAATTGTTAGCGAGGGCGCTGCAACATGAAACGGACCATTTAGATGGAGTGCTTTTTATCGATCGACTATCAGAGGCTAATCGAAAAGCGGCAATGAAAGAGATTAGAGAGTCAGAATGGTTTGGATTAGCCGGGGCGCCAAAAATAAAACAATCACCTCATCCAACCTTCGGCAAAGGGCTGTAATGAAGTTGGTAATAGCTGCAACCCCTACCGTTGCGCTACCAACAATCGAAACATTAAAAGATTCTCAACATGAAATCGTTCATTTAATTACTCAACCTGATAAACCTGCCGGCCGGGGTCGAGTAATGACACCGACACCAGTTGGCAGAAAATTTAGCTGCAAGAAGCCAAATAATGAAACCGAGATATTAGAACTCTTAACTGGCTGCGATCTTTTGATAACTATTGGTTATGGCCGCATCTTGTCAGAAAAGATTTTAAGTTTGCCGCGTTTAGGGGGAGTCAATCTACATTTTTCATTGTTGCCAAAATGGCGAGGCGCAGCTCCGGTACAAAGATCTTTGGAGGCTGGGGAAAAATTAACGGGAGTAACAGTTTTTCAAATGGATCAGGGAGTAGATACCGGTCCCATCTGGGTGCAAAAAGAATTCGAAATTCCAGATAATTTCTACGCTTCGGAGTTATTTGAAGCTTTAGCACTCGTAGGCCGTGATGCAATAGTTGAAACATTAGCTTGTATTGAAACCGAAAAGCCCGCACCTCAGAGCGGGGTTGCTTCGTTTGCAAAA
>CAYFKK010000004.1:0-20767 GCA_964343655.1 uncultured Actinomycetes bacterium
CTCCAAATGCAATTAAGAAAGATGTGGCAGCATCATTTCAAGAAGCAGTAGTTGATGTTCTACTAATTAAATCTATTAAAGCTTGCGTTGATTCCGGAATCGAATCTTTATTAATTGCCGGTGGCGTTGCAGCTAATTCAAGATTGCGTGAAATTGCTACCGAACGCGCAACGAAAGCCGGAATTAAATTACGGATCCCTGCTCCAACGCTTTGCACCGACAATGGTGCGATGGTTGCGAGCATGGGAGCGTTATTAGTGGCATCTGGCACCCCGGCTAGCCAAGTAAGCGTCAATCCAACCGCCTCAGTTTGACCCTCTGGGAATAGCAAAAATAGAATTGGCGTTATCAATCTAGGCCGTGAATTGTCTGCGGACCAAAGATGTATTTCTTGAGTTAACTTGAGTTAGAAGGAGCAAAGAAATGGCCGTTGCCATTAAGCCGTTAGAAGATCGTATTGTCGTAAAGCCAAGCGCTGCCGAGCAGACCACTGCATCAGGTTTGGTTATTCCAGATACCGCAAAAGAAAAGCCTCAAGAGGGATCTGTTGTTGCAATTGGTCCAGGTCGCTTCGATGACGGTGTGCGTGTGCCAATGGATGTAAAAGTTGGCGATGTAGTTCTTTATAGCAAGTACGGCGGAACTGAAGTTAAGTACAACAACGAAGAATATTTAGTGCTATCTGCACGTGACATTCTTGCTGTAATTGAGAAGTAATAAATGGCCAATAAGCAACTTGAATTTGATGAACACGCACGTCGCTCGATGGAGCGCGGCGTAAATATTCTTGCTGACACGGTAAAAGTTACGCTCGGCCCTAAAGGACGAAACGTAGTTATTTCAAAATCTTTTGGCGCACCAACCATTACAAATGACGGTGTAACAATCGCAAAAGAGATTGAGCTACCAGATCCAGTTGAAAACATGGGCGCGCAACTTGTAAAAGAAGTAGCGACAAAAACAAATGATGTTGCTGGTGATGGAACTACAACCGCAACCGTATTGGCACAAGCCATGGTCCGTGAAGGATTACGGAATTTAGCTGCCGGTGCACAACCTATGGAATTAAAGGCTGGAATCGAAGCGGCGGTAAAAGCAGTTTCAGATGCATTGCATAAAGTTGCAACTCCGGTTAATGATAAGAATCAAATTGCAAACGTCGCAACTATTTCTGCGCAAGATTCCCAAATCGGTGATTTGATTGCCGAAGCGATGGACAAAGTTGGCAAAGATGGCGTGATTACGGTTGAAGAATCTTCAACAACTGGTGTCGAGCTTGAATTCACCGAAGGTATGCAATTCGATAAAGGTTTCATTTCGCCATATTTTGTAACTGATACCGATCGGATGGAAGCAGTTCTAGAAGATGCAAATATTCTGATTTCTTCCGGAAAGGTATCTGCACTTGCAGAATTGCTGCCAATTTTGGAAAAAGTAGCGCAGACAAATAAGCCACTTTTAATTATTGCCGAAGACATTGAGGGCGAAGCGCTTTCAACTTTGGTTGTTAATAAAATGCGCGGAGTTTTCACCTCAGCGGCAGTTAAAGCACCTGGTTTTGGCGATCGGCGAAAAGCGATGTTAGAAGACATTGCCATTCTTACTGGTGGCCAAGTGGTTTCACCTGATTTAGGAATGAAACTAGATCAAGTTGGTCTAGAGGTTCTTGGTAAGGCCCGCCGCGTGGTGATTACAAAAGATGACACGACAATCGTGGAAGGCGGAGGCGACAAGAAACTTGTAGCGGACCGCGTAAGTGAAATCCGTAAAGAGATTGAAAAAACTGATTCCGATTGGGATCGCACTAAATTACAAGAGCGCGTCGCAAAACTTGCCGGCGGAGTTTGCGTAATTAAAGTTGGAGCACATACTGAAGTTGAGTTGAAAGAGAAGAAGCATCGTTTAGAAGATGCGATTTCAGCTACTCGTGCTGCAGTTGAAGAAGGCATAGTTGTGGGCGGCGGCGCAGCATTGGTTCATGCTGCTGACTCACTCGAAGGCGATCTTTCATATACCGGTGATAAAGCAGTTGGTGTTCGGTTAGTTCGTAAAGCATGCGATGAACCACTTCGCTGGATTGCCGAGAATGCTGGCAGCGAAGGTTATGTAGTTGTGGCAAAAGTTCGTGCGATGAAAGCAAATGAAGGCTACAACGCAGCTACCGACATTTACGGCGACTTAGTCAAGGAAGGCGTAATCGATCCAGTTAAAGTGACTCGTTCCGCTCTTGCAAATGCAGCATCTATTGCAGCGATGTTTATTACAACTGAAGCTGTGGTCTTTGAAAAGCCGGAAAACGAAGTTGAAGATGCTGGCGGACATGGCCACAAACATGGCCCTGGTGGACATACTCACTAAAAAATCAAAAATTAATATCAGTCATAAATTGAAAGGCCGGGGATGAGCGATACAGATAAGGTCGCAATCCTCGGCCTGACTTATGATGATGTGTTATTGCTACCAGATGCATCAGATGTAATTCCAAGTGAAGTTGATACTAAGACTTGGCTCACGCGTAAAATCCAATTACAAATTCCATTGGTCTCATCGGCGATGGATACGGTTACCGAATCAGAGATGGCAATCGCGATGGCAAAAGCTGGTGGCATCGGCATTTTGCACCGTAACCTTTCAATCGAAGATCAAGTAGCACATGCCAAAAAAGTTAAAGCAGTTGGATTAACTGGAGCAGCAGTTGGTGTTGGTGATGATGGATTTAAGCGAGCCCAAGCTTTGATCGAAGCTGGAGTAGATGTAGTTGTAGTTGATACTGCTCATGGGCATCACCGCGGTGTATTAGAGGCAATTGAAAAAATCAAAAAATTCTCTGAGGTTCAAATAATTGGGGGCAATATCGCAACGCGTGCGGGTGCCCAAGCGCTAATTAATGCCGGAGCCGATGCGGTAAAGGTCGGTGTTGGTCCAGGTTCAATCTGCACTACGCGCGTAGTTGCTGGCGTTGGAGTCCCGCAAATTACAGCAATCATGGAAGCATATAAAGCTTGTAGCAAGGCTGGAATTCCGTTAATTGCTGATGGTGGACTGCAATATTCCGGAGATATCGTTAAAGCAATTGTTGCGGGCGCAAGTTCAGTGATGCTTGGTTCGCTATTCGCCGGTTGCGACGAATCACCAAGTGAATTAGTCGAAATCGATGGCGAAAAATTTAAGCGCTACCGTGGAATGGGCTCACTTGGTGCCATGCAGTCACGTGGCGAACAGAAGTCATATTCGAAAGATCGTTATATGCAAGACGATGTTTTATCTGAAGATAAATTGGTGCCAGAAGGGATTGAAGGAAAAATTAAATACCGCGGCTCTGTTACATCAGTAATTCATCAACTAGTTGGTGGTTTGCGATCTGGGATGGGTTATGCCGGTGCGCCGGATATTGAAACTTTGCGCACCGAAGGTCGTTTAATCCAAATTACCGCAGCTGGGTTACAAGAAAGCCACCCACACGATGTTTCCCATGTTACGGATGCACCGAACTACCCAAAGTCACCGAAAGGTAAGTGAGAAATAAATGTCTGAAATTGAGATTGCTCCAGGTAAACGTGCCCGCGTTGCTTACTCATTTGATGACATTGCTATTGTGCCAAGTCGTCGCACCCGTGATCCACAAGAGGTAAATACTGACTGGCAAATTGATGCTTATAAATTTGATTTGCCAATGATGGCCGCCCCAATGGATTCGGTTGTTTCGCCAGAAACTGCGATTGAAATTGGCCGATTGGGTGGGTTAGCGGTATTGAATTTAGAAGGTCTTTGGACTCGATATGAAGATCCAAGTATTCCACTTGGCGAAATCGCATCGATGCCTGAGAAGAATGTAACTCGACGGATGCAGGAAATTTACGCTGCACCAATCCGCGAAGATTTAATTAAAGAGCGAATTAAACAAGTTCGCGATGCTGGTGTAACCGTAGCGGCCTCACTTTCTCCGCAGCGTACTGCGCAATTTCACAAGACTGTTGTCGACGCCGGAGTTGATATATTTGTAATTCGAGGTACAACTGTTTCTGCCGAACATGTTGCGACAAATGTTGAACCGTTAAATTTAAAGAAATTTATTTATGAATTAGATGTTCCAGTAATTGTTGGCGGTTGTGCCAATGCCACAGCAGCACTGCACTTAATGCGCGCTGGCGCTGCCGGTGTTTTAGTTGGTTTTGGCGGCGGCGCAGCGCACACGACACGTAAAGTTTTAGGTGTCGCAGTTCCAATGGCATCAGCCGTTGCCGAAGTAGCTGCTGCTCGTCGCGAATATTTAGATGAATCTGGCGGACGTTATGTTCATGTAATTGCAGATGGATCAGTTGGTAAGAGCGGTGATATTGCGAAAGCACTTGCGTGTGGCGCCGATGCTGTGATGATGGGTTCACCGTTAGCTAAAGCAACGCAAGCCCCTGGCCTTGGTTGGCACTGGGGAAGCGAAGCGCACCACAATGAATTACCGCGCGGAGAACGTGTTGAAGTAGGCACGGTTGGATCTCTCGAAGAGATTTTGCTTGGCCCATCGCATTCATCTGATGGCTCAATGAATTTGTTTGGCGCACTTCGTCGCGCAATGGCAACTTGCGGTTATTCAAACATCAAGGAATTCCAGCGCGTTGAGGTTTTAATTCATCGTGCCTAATGGCGTTCTAGTTGTTGATTTTGGTGCGCAATATGCGCAATTGATTGCTCGTAGAGTTCGCGAAGCTAATGTTTTTTCAGAGATTGTTCCCAATTCAATTTCGGCAGCTACAGTTAAAGCAAAAAATCCGGAAGCAATTATTTTATCGGGCGGTCCAGCTAGCGTTTATGTTGAACGTGCGCCGGCGTTAGATCCTGAGATTCTAAAACTTGGAATTCCAGTTTTCGGAATCTGTTACGGATTTCAGGCGATGACCGCGGCTCTTGGCGGCGTTGTATCTAAAACAGGAAAATCAGAATTTGGCCGAACTCAAATTTCGATTTCAAATTCGCCGAAAATATTCAATAACACACCTGGAGTTCAACAAATTTGGATGAGCCATGGTGATTCAGTTACGCAAGCGCCAGCCGGATTTGTGGTTACTGCGAGTTCAGTTGATTGCCCAATTGCTGCCTATGAAAGCTCTGATGGAAAAATTGCCGGTGTTCAATTCCATCCCGAAGTGGTTCATAGCGAGTACGGCCAAACTATATTAAAAAATTGGCTAATTGATGTGGCCAAGTGTCAGCCAACTTGGACTACAAAAAATATTGTGGAATTTGAAATCTCAAAGATTAAAGAAATTGTTGGTACCAAGCGAGTTATCTGCGGACTTTCCGGCGGCGTTGATTCTGCAGTTGCGGCTGCAATTGTTCAGCGCGCGATTGGTAATCAATTGACTTGCGTGTTTGTGGACCATGGATTGCTCCGAAGTGGTGAAGCCGAGCAAGTTGAGAAAGATTTCGTCGCGGCAACTGGCGTTGAACTTAAAGTTGTTGATGCTAAAAACCAATTCTTAACTGCACTTTCGGGCATTACTGATCCAGAAGCGAAGCGAAAGATTATTGGTCGCGAATTTATTCGCACCTTTGAAGCTGCAGCACGAGAAATAGCTAACCAAGGTGAAGTTGAATTTTTGGTTCAAGGAACGCTTTATCCAGACGTAGTTGAATCTGGCGGCGGTGATGGAGCCGCAAATATCAAATCTCACCACAATGTTGGTGGCCTGCCAGATGATTTGAAATTTAAATTAATCGAGCCACTTAGAGATTTATTTAAAGATGAGGTTCGTCAGGTTGGTTTGCAATTGGGATTACCTGAAGAAATTGTTTGGCGCCAACCATTTCCAGGTCCGGGACTTGGCATTCGAATAGTTGGCGAAGTGACGGCTGAGCGGTTAGATATTTTGCGTCGGGCCGATTTAATACTCCGGCAAGAATTACACCAAGCTGGTTTAGATCGAGAAATTTGGCAATGTCCGGTGATTTTATTAGCTGAGGTACGAAGTGTTGGCGTTCAAGGTGATGGCAGAACTTATGGACATCCGATTGTGATTCGACCAGTTTCAAGCGAAGATGCCATGACCGCAGATTGGTCTCGCTTGCCATACGACGTCCTGGAAAAGATTTCTACCCGAATTACTAATGAAGTTCGCGAAATTAACCGAGTTACTTTAGATTTAACAAGTAAACCACCGGGAACGATTGAATGGGAGTAAGCGTGAAAAAGGCAATTGTTGTACTTTTATTTTTGAGTTTATTTGTCGCACCAGCTGAGGCAGCGCCAACTTTAAACTGCAAAGAACCAACTGCCAAAGTTCACGAGCCGCTTAAGTTAAAGAAACCAAAAACTATTGCCAAGAAGTTGGCATCAACTTTTACCATTTCAACAAATTGCGGAGAGATTGTCATTAAAACCGTTGGTAAAAAAGCACCAGAAACAATTACTGATCTTGCTTTCATTGCAAATTCAAAGTTTTATGATGATTCCTTCTGTCACCGGTTAACAACTCAAGGTTTATATGTGCTTCAATGTGGCGATCCAACCGCAACTGGTGGCGGTGGTCCGAATTTTAAATTTAAGGATGAAAATTTACCGCTCAAGGATGAACCAGCAAATTATCCAAAAGGAACCGTTGCAATGGCCAATTCAGGTCCAAATACAAATGGCAGCCAATTCTTTCTGGTTTATCAAGACACCCAATTACCTCCGAAGTACACAATCTGGGGAAAAATCATAAAAGGTTTAGATCTTGTGGAAGCTATTGCGGCGCAGAAAGCTTATAAACCACAAAGTGATGGAAAAAATTATTACGCACCAGATGGATATCCGGTTCAGCCAGTACAGATTTACAAAATACGAGCTAAATAAATTTTTTTAATCTGTATTTACAATTTTAAATGCTTCAGCGAGTGAACCGGTTGCCAATCCTGCCGCAGCAGCATTTCGTTCGCCCCATGCCCTGACGGTGTTTTCAAGCTCTTCATTGTGAGCTGTTTGAGAAACATGAGCGAAAATTGCTTTCATTTTTAAGTGAAACAGCTCCGTGATATCCACCCAATGATCCGGTTCGGCATGGCCAATTACCCAAACTTCACGCACTTTCCATGGTTCTAATTTTTCATCCTGCAATAAATCCGGAAAGGCAAATGGATTTCTGGCATCTGGATATACCGCTTGGATTGCTGCTTCACCTGAAGCCAAATGATCTGGATGGCTTGCGTGAATTCGCTCCCAATTTCGTTCTGGACTTTGAATAACCATGCGATCTGGGCGATGAATTCGAATTTGACGGACTAAATCTTTGCGAAGCGCAATCGTGGGTTCTAAATGCCCATCACGGTAATTCAAAAAAGTTATATCGGTTACGCCAATTACTGCGCCCGCATCTCGTTGTTCCTTTTGGCGAGTTTTTGCCATTTCATTTTGGGCAATTCCGGAAGATTCGCCGCCTTGATCACCATTTGTACACATGACGTATGAAACTTTGATTCCCTTTTTAACCCAACTAGCAATCGTGCCGCTGGCGCCAAAATCAGAATCATCAGGATGCGCATTTACAACTAATACGCGTTCAATCTCGGAATCTGGAAGTGGTTGCATAGAGCGCAATTCTCTCACCCCTCGCCAATAGACTTCACCAGTTATGAATGATGTAGATCCGCTACTAGCTGGATTAAATCCGCAGCAAATGCAAGCGGTTAGCCATAGCGGTACTCCGTTATTAGTAGTCGCGGGAGCTGGTTCTGGAAAAACACGGGTACTAACACGCCGAATTGCATATTTGATGGCGCGAAGGAACGTTGCACCGTATCAAATTTTGGCCATTACTTTTACAAACAAAGCAGCTGGAGAAATGAAAGAGCGAGTAACTGAACTCGTTGGACCGGTTGCAAAATCGATGTGGGTTTCAACTTTTCACTCTGCATGTGTCCGAATCTTGCGCACTGAAGCTAATCGGCTAGGTTATTCAAACAATTTTACGATCTATGATTCGGCAGACTCATTACGACTTATCACAATTGTTTTACGAGATCTTAATCTAGATTCGAAACGCTATCCAGCAAAACAGATGCAAGCGATGATTTCAAATGCAAAAAATGAACTGCTTGGTCCAATGGATTACCTAAATTCAACTTCGAATCAATTTCAACAAGTTGTTGCCGATGTATATGCCCTGTATCAAAAGAGATTAACTCAAGCCAACGCAATGGATTTTGATGACTTAATTCTTAAAACAGTTGAAGTTATTCAAAGATTTCCCGAAGCAAGAGATCGCCTTCGCTCTAGGTTTCGACACATTTTGGTAGATGAATATCAAGATACAAATCACGCACAATATATTTTGGTGAAAGAATTAGTTGGTAAAGTCGAAGAGGGATTTCCACCAGCCGAGCTATGCGTAGTTGGCGATGCAGATCAATCAATTTACGGATTCCGAGGCGCAACGATTAGAAACATTTTGCAATTCGAACTGGATTATCCAAGCGCCGAAACGATTCTATTAGAGCAAAATTATCGCTCCACCCAAAATATTTTGAGCGCGGCGAATGCCGTAATTGAAAACAATCAAGGACGGAAAGCAAAAAACTTATGGTCCGAAGCGGGCAGCGGAGTTCCATTAATCGGATATGTGGCCGAAAGCGAACATGATGAAGCGGATTTTATTTCTGCCGAAATTAGAAAATTGCGTGACGAAGGTAAATCAAATTACGGACAGACAGCTATTTTCTATCGGACCAACGCTCAATCTCGCGTTTTTGAAGAAGTTTTTATGCGCGCTGGATTACCGTACAAAGTAGTTGGTGGAGTTCGTTTTTATGAACGACGTGAAGTTAAGGATTTGCTCGCATATTTGAAAGTTTTGGCAAATAACGAAGACGAGGTTTCGCTTCGAAGAATTATTAATGTACCAAAGCGCGGAATTGGTGATCGATCTATCGAAGAGGTGGAATTACTTGCGAGTCGACGAGGCGTATCGTTTTGGAATGCGCTTAATCTAATTTTAGAAACTGATGATTTACCAGCACGGGCAAAAGCTGCGCTGAATGAATTTGTGAGCTTGATTCAAGCGTTGAATGTTTTAGTTGAAGCCGGCAGTAAACCTTCCGTAATTGTTGAAGCTGTGTTAGAACAATCAGGTTTATTGGCAGAATTAGAAGGAAGTAGAGATCCGCAAGATGAGGTTCGGGTTGAAAATTTAGAGGAATTAGCGGCAGTTGCGCTGGAGTATGAAGAGCGCCCATTTGATGAATTGTTGGAAGATGAAGTCATTTCACTTCAAGGATTTTTAGAACGTGTTTCTTTGGTTGCAGATTCGGACGAGATACCAGAAGGCGATGACCACGGTGGCGTAATCACTTTAATGACACTGCACACTGCAAAAGGACTTGAATTTCCAACAGTTTTCTTAACTGGAATGGAAGAGGGAATTTTTCCTCACTCAAGAACAATTGGTGAAAAAGATGAACTTGAAGAAGAGCGAAGGCTTGCTTACGTTGGATTAACAAGAGCACAAGAACGTTTGTATTTAACTCGCGCCGAATACAGATCTGCATGGGGCGCACCAAATTACAACCCTGCGTCAAGATTCTTAGAAGAAATTCCAGATAATTTAATTGATTGGCAGAATCGATCGGTTACTTCATCAATCACGAAACCAAGAGTAAGAACTGGACCGCCACCGCGTGCAACTGGAAAAAAATTAATTTCAATTGAATTAGCTATTGGTGATCGTGTGTCACATGACACATTCGGATTAGGAAAAGTTATAAAACTTTCTGGCGAAGGTGATCGCACGGAAGCCACGATTGACTTTGGTGCACTCGGCGAAAAACGCTTACTTTTGCGCTACGCCCCCGTAGAAAAGTTATAAAAAAATTGAAATAGGATGGGGCCGTGGATTTATTTGAATATCAAGCCCGTGACCTCTTTGAAAAACATGGCGTTCCAGTTTTAGCTGGCGCAGTCGCAACAACACCAGAAGAGGCGGAGAGCGCCGCAGCAAAAATTGGTGGGAAAGTCGTGGTTAAAGCCCAAGTAAAAGTAGGTGGCCGCGGTAAAGCAGGTGGTGTAAAGCTTGCGGAAAATTCGGCAGATGCAAAGGAGAAAGCAGCGGCAATCCTTGGCATGGATATCAAGGGCCACACTGTTCATCGAGTGATGATTGCGCAAGCTGCACCAATTGAAAGTGAATATTACTTAGCGATTTTATTAGATCGTTCTAATCGTACATTTTTAGTGATGGCCTCCGTAGCCGGTGGAATGGATATCGAAGAGGTAGCTCGAACCGCGCCAGAAAAGTTGGCGAAAGTCCCAGTATCAGCCGTTACTGGGATCGATAATGCAAAAGCTACCGAAATTATTTCTCAAGCTAATTTTCCAAAAGATGTTGCAGCTGAAGTGGCAAATGTTTTAGAAAAGCTATGGATAGTTTTCGTTAAAGAGGATGCAACCTTGGTCGAGGTAAATCCACTTGTTAAAACCGCTGACGGCAAAATAATTGCATTGGACGGCAAAGTATCTCTTGATGATAATGCAGAATTCCGGCAACCCGATCACGCAGGATTGGTTGATCAATCAGCAACTAATCCACTCGAAGCAAAAGCTAAAGAGCTAGAAATTAATTATGTAAAACTTGATGGTCAAGTTGGAATCATTGGAAATGGTGCTGGCTTAGTTATGTCCACATTAGATGTGGTTGCCTATGCTGGAGAAAAATTTGGTAGCGTAAAACCTGCAAACTTTTTAGATATTGGTGGTGGCGCCTCAGCTGAAGTTATGGCTAATGGTTTATCCATCATTCTGGGCGACAAAGATGTTAAAAGCGTATTCGTAAATGTATTTGGCGGCATTACTGCTTGTGATGCGGTTGCAAATGGAATTGTTAAAGCGCTAGAGATTCTTGGTAAAAATGCAACAAAACCAATTGTGGTTCGCCTCGACGGAAATAATGTTTTAGAGGGGCGAAAAATTCTCAACGAAGCAAATCATCCTTTGATTTCACAAGTGGACACCATGGATGGCGCAGCAGCTAAAGCGGCGGAATTGGCGGCGAAGTAATGGCAATATTTATTAATTCAAATAGCAAAGTAATAGTTCAAGGCATGACTGGATCAGAAGGAACTAAACACACTGGACGGATGCTGGCCTCTGGAACAAACATTGTTGGTGGTGTTACCCCTGGTAAAGGTGGACAAAGCGTTGAAATTGCGGGAAAGAAGCTTCCGGTTTTTAACACCGTTACTGAAGCAATTTCGGTAACCGGTGCAAATGTTTCAGTTGTTTTCGTGCCTCCTAAATTTGCGAAAGCAGCGGTCATTGATGCAGTTGATGCCAAAATGCCATTGGTTGTGGTGATTACTGAAGGTATTCCAGTTCACGATGCAGCGTATTTTTATACGTATGCCAAAGAAAAGGGATCAACCCAAATTGTTGGCCCAAACTGCCCAGGCTTAATCAGCCCCGAGCAATCAAATGTCGGAATTATTCCGTCAGATATTACAAAGCGAGGCCCAATCGGATTGGTATCTAAATCTGGAACACTTACCTATCAAATGATGTATGAACTTCGCGATATTGGTTTTAGTAGCGCTGTCGGAATCGGTGGCGACCCAGTCATTGGAACTACGCATATCGATTGCTTAAAAGCATTTGAAAATGATCCAGAGACAAAAGCGATAGTAATGATTGGTGAAATTGGTGGTGACGCCGAAGAGCGAGCTGCTGCGTACATAAAAGATCACGTGACAAAACCAGTGGTCGGATATGTTGCGGGTTTTACCGCACCAGAAGGTAAGACTATGGGCCATGCCGGTGCGATCGTTTCAGGATCTTCGGGAACTGCTCAAGCCAAGAAGGATGCGTTAGAAGCAGTTGGAGTCCGTGTAGGAAAAACTCCAAGTGAGACGGCACGTTTACTCCGCGAGGTTATGGGTAAGTAGTGTTTATTCCTGCGCTATCTCAAGCAATTAGAAGCGCATTGTTTTCGCTGATTCCAACTACATTAATTTCATTAATCTCTTGGGCATTTGCTGGAAGTACTTACGCTAATACCTCAGATCCAATTCGTGCGGGAGTCTGGCTATTTTTAGGGGCACACCAAGTACCAATGCAATTACAACTTCCACCGAGTGATGAAGCGGGATTAATGACTTTCTTTCCACTCGGTGCATTAGCTTTGCCATTGTTCGCGATTTATTTTGGTGCCAAAAAATTAAGAAATCAAACTAATGATTCAACAACCGCTCGAAATATTTTTATATTCGCTTACGCAACAATTCTCGGGATTTTGGCTTTGCTAAGCGGAAATAAAGATGTTAGACCAATTTGGTATTGGGCAGTTGGATTGGGAACATTGCTTGCTTTAATCGCTACATATTTGTCTGCTGGAACTATTAAATATACCGCGCCAGTGATATTGACTTTCAAAATTTGGGCTTTATTACTTGGTTTATCAGCAATTATTACTGCGATTGCACTGATAGCCCATCAAAGAACGGTTGAACAAATTTATATCGTACTCGAGCCAGGAATTATTGGTGGATTTTTTCTCTCACTTTTAAATATTCTATACATTCCAAATTATTTAATTTCCACACTTAGCTACTTTGTTGGAACTGGTTTTGCGATCGGCCGAGACACTCTGATTTCACCACTTACTTATAATCTTGGTGAGGTGCCAGCGCTACCGATTTTGGCCGCAGTTCCAACTGGTAGCCATCCGCTATATCTAATCGGCGCAATTTTGATGCCGATTTTGGGTGGTGCCTTAGTTATTTGGAGTGATACCGGAAATTCGGTTTTACTTCGCCAAACAATTATCCTTTTTTCAATAAGCGCATTTGTCGTTGCGTATTTTGGATCAGGATCTCTAATAACTGACCAATTAGGAACAATTGGAGTTTCCGTTTGGAAATTCCCATTGCTGTTGATTGGTGAAATATTAATAGGTGTGTTGATCATGAAACTACTGTCACTGATTTCTTTTTCAAGAGGACACCATGAGAAAGGCAATTAAACGAGCACTGGTTAGTGTTTATGACAAAGATCGAATAATTGAAGTTGGGAAGGCCCTTTCGGAAAAGGGCATAGAAATTATTTCGACTGGCTCTACCGCAATGACTTTGGCCGCAGCTGGCATCAAAGTCATCGAAGTAAGCAACTACACAAATACTTCAGAGATTTTAGACGGACGAGTTAAAACTTTGCATCCTAAATTACATTCCGGAATTTTGGCAGACCAGAACAATCCGGAGCATTTAGCAGCAATCAAATCACTTGGAATTGAGCCTTTTGATTTGATAATTATTAATCTTTATCCGTTCTTGGAAACGATTTCATCGGGTGCAACGGATCAAGAATCGATTGAGCACATTGATATTGGTGGTCCTGCACTACTTCGCGGAGCTGCTAAAAATTATTCATCGGTCGCGGTAATTTCAAATCCGAATCAATATGACGAATTAATCGCGGCCTTGAACCAAGGCGGTTTTACGCTAACTGAACGGAAAAAATTGGCTACGGAAAGCTTTAGAACCACAGCTGAATATGACATTGCAATTGCAAATTGGCTTGGCGCTGGAAATGAAATTCCAGATTGGCTAGCAAACGTTTGGAAGTTAAACGAGCATCTACGTTATGGTGAAAATCCGCATCAGCGGGCAGCTTTCTATAAATCAAAGTTTTCGACAGGTGTTGCAATCGAGCAACTACATGGCAAAACAATGTCATTTAACAATTACATCGATGCCGATGCAGCTTGGCGCGCTGTCCAAGACCAGCACGAACCTGCAGCAGTAATTATCAAACATACAAATCCATGCGGCATTGCGGTTGCTAAGAATGTTTCAGGTGCGTTTGAAAAAGCTTATGCATGTGATCCAACCTCTGCATATGGCGCAGTAGTTGCAGTGAATCAAAAAGTTGATTCAGAATTGATAAATAAATTAGCTGATAAATTTATAGAAGTTCTAGTCGCGCCAGATTATGAACAATCTGCCCTTAAAACTTTGATGGAAAAACCACAAATCAGAATTTTGAAAGCTAATCTTGATAAATTAGAAGTTCTGCAGATAAGGCAAATCACCGGTGGGCTTTTGTTGCAGGAAGTAGATTACGTTGATGCACCAGGTGATAATCCAGAAAATTGGCAGCAAGTAAGCGGAGAGAAAGTTTCGCCAGAATTAATTGAAGATTTAAAGTTTGCTTGGCGCGCAGTTCGAGCCATTAAAAGCAATGGAATCTTGTTAGCAAAGAATGGTGCAAGTGTTGGAATTGGGATGGGACAGGTTAATCGCGTAGATGCAGCAAAACTTGCAGTTATTCGGGCCGGAAATCGAGCAAGCGGCTCAGTTGCAGCAAGTGATGCGTACTTTCCATTTGCTGATGGTTTAGAAATTTTGATAACTGTTGGTATTTCGGCCATTGTGCAACCTGGTGGCAGTATCCGCGATGAAGAAGTAATCGCGGCTGCAAAATCGAAAAATATTCCGATGTTTTTCACTGGAGTTCGCCATTTTGCACATGCTTAAATAGAATTGTCGGCATGAGCGCAGTGATACTTGATGGCAATGCTTTGGCAGCAAGTATCAAAGCAAATTTAGCCAAACAGGTATCGGAGCTAACCGCAACTGGCAGGCAACCTGGTTTAGGTACTGTTTTAGTTGGAGATGATCCAGGTTCGCATTCTTATGTGACTGGAAAGCACCGCGATTGCCACGAAGTTGGAATCAAATCAATTCGAATTGATTTACCTGCTTCTGCCAGTGAAGCCGATGTATTAAACGAAATTAAGAATTTAAATGGTGATAAAAGTTGTACTGGATATATTGTGCAATTACCGTTACCAAGCGGAATTAATACCCAAAGAATTTTGGAAGCGATTGACCCAGCTAAAGATGCTGACGGGTTGCACCCAATGAATTTGGGTCGATTGGTTGCTGGATACGATGCGCCACTTCCGTGCACGCCTAGCGGGATTATTGAATTGCTTCACCATTACCAAGTGCCGATTGCTGGGGCGGAAGTTGTGGTGATTGGTCGCGGCCTCACTGTAGGACGGCCACTTGGACTTTTGCTTTCGCGAAAAAATGAAAATGCAACCGTAACGCTTACCCATACCGGAACTAAAAATTTGGCTAAATTAACCAAGGGTGCCGACATTGTGATTGCAGCTATTGGCAGCGCTCATTTTTTAAAGCCAGAAATGATTAAACCTGGTGCGGCAATTATCGATGTCGGAATTTCTCGCACTCAAGATGGCTTAATTGGAGATGTCGACCCAGCTGTAAAAGATATTGCCGGTTTTTTTGCACCGATGCCGGGTGGAGTAGGTCCAATGACTCGTGCCATGTTACTTCGAAATGTAGTCACAGTTAAATGAAAACTTTTAGCAAAAATTCAGTAACCGCAATCGCACTAGTTGGTTTAGTTGCAGCTTTTCTTGGATTTGTCCGAACCGGATCAATTGTGATTGCGCTCGCAGTTATCGGTGCCAGCATTGGGCAGAATAGAAAAATCGAGAGATATTTCGCATTACTAATAGGCGTAGCGCTTCTTGTCGTGGCAATTGTGCTTCCGCACGGGCGATAAGGTTTACCCCTAAATATTAGTTTTATAAAGGGGTTCTAATGGGCGGAAAAGTAACCGTCGTCGGAGCTGGTTTTTATGGCTCAACTACCGCAATGCGTTTAGCGGAATACAATATTTTTGAAACTGTAGTTCTTACCGACATAGTCGAGGGCAAGCCAGAGGGATTGGCGCTCGATATGAACCAATCTAGATCAATAGAAAAATTCGAAACAAAAATTGTTGGCGCAACCACAACCTCAGAAGGTGCTGGCTATGACGCTACGGCAAATTCTGATGTAGTTGTAATTACTGCTGGACTCCCACGTAAACCGGGAATGAGCCGAATGGATTTAATTGGCGTAAATGCCGGCATCGTTCGCGGCGTTGCTGAAAATATTGCCAAACATTCACCGAATGCGGTAATTATTGTGGTTTCAAATCCACTTGATGAAATGACTGCATTGGCGCAAATTGCAACGAAGTTTCCACATCATCGAGTAATGGGACAGGCGGGAATGCTAGATACTGCACGGTTTACCAATTTTGTTGCTGAGAAGTTAGGCGTTCCAGTTAGCAGCGTACAAACTTTGACACTAGGTTCTCATGGCGAAACGATGGTTCCAGTTCCAAGTCGATGCACCGTAAATGGTGCGCCGCTGACTGAAAAATTATCTGCAGCTGAAATTGAAGATTTAGTCGTTCGAACTCGCAACGGTGGCGCCGAAGTTGTTGCGTTACTTAAGACCGGTTCGGCCTACTATGCGCCATCAGCAGCGGCTGCCCGCATGGCCAAAGCTGTCATTGAAGATTCTGGTGCCATCATGCCGGTTTGTGCATGGGTCGATGGTGAGTTTGGAATTTCTGGCGTCTATCTTGGAGTTGAGGCCGAAATCGGGCGGACCGGAGTTAAGAAAATTGTAGAAACAAAGTTAACTGATTCAGAGCTGGTATCACTCAAAGAAGCTGCGGAAGCTGTTAGAGCTAAGCAAGCAGATGTAAAGGATATGTAAATTAGTATGTCAAAGATCAAAGTACAAGGAACAGTCGTCGAACTTGATGGCGATGAAATGACCCGCATCATTTGGCAATTTATCAAGGATTCATTGATTCTTCCTTATCTAGATGTAAATCTTGAATATTACGATTTAGGAATTGAAAATCGCGATGCGACCGATGATCAAGTAACTATTGATGCGGCTAAAGCGATACAAAAACATGGCGTTGGAATTAAGTGCGCAACCATCACGCCGGATGAAGCTCGCGTCGAAGAATTTAAATTAAAAAAAATGTGGAAATCTCCAAACGGAACTATTCGTAACATCTTAGGTGGCGTAATTTTCCGCGAACCAATCATTATTTCAAATGTGCCGCGGTTAGTTCCGCATTGGACCAAGCCAATTGTGATTGGCCGCCATGCTTTTGGCGATCAATATCGCGCAACTGACTTCAAAGTGCCTGGACCAGGAAAGCTAACTCTTTCTTATGTGCCAGAAAGCGGCGGCGAACCGATGAACCTTGAAGTTTTTGATTTCAAATCCTCAGGCGTAGCGCTTGCTATGTACAACGTCGATGATTCAATTCGCGATTTTGCGAGAGCTTCATTGAACTATGGCTTGTTACGCAAATATCCGGTTTACCTTTCAACGAAGAACACGATTCTTAAGGCTTATGACGGTCGATTCAAAGATATTTTCCAAGAAATTTATGAGCAAGAATTTAAGTCGCAATTTGATGCCCTCGGAATTTGGTATGAGCATCGCTTAATTGATGACATGGTTGCGATGTCGCTTCGAATGGAAGGCGGCTATGTTTGGGCTTGTAAGAATTATGACGGCGACGTTCAGTCAGACACCGTTGCACAAGGTTATGGCTCGCTGGGCTTAATGACTTCAGTTTTAATGACCCCAGATGGAAAAATTTGCGAAGCAGAAGCGGCACATGGAACGGTTACCCGCCATTATCGTGATCATCAAAAAGGTAAAGCGACCTCGACAAACCCGATTGCTTCAATATTTGCTTGGACTCAAGGATTGGCGCACCGTGCAAAACTTGATAACAATCCTGAGTTGGCGAAATTCTGCGAAACTTTAGAACGGGTATGTATCGAGACGGTAGAACAAGGCAAGATGACAAAAGATCTAGCCGTTCTAATCAGCAAAGATTCGCCATTCCAAACGACTCAAGAATTTTTAAATTCTATTGACGAGAATTTAAAGAAAGCGATGGCTTAAAGCCAACTGGTGCTCTAATCTTGCCCTTCTCATGGCACTGTTTAAGGACCTGTTGCTGGTCTCGGGCCTGATTCTATTTGCCGCCCTTTTTGTATCCGCCGAAATTGCCTTGCTCTCACTGCGCGAAGGTCAAATAAAGCAATTGGCGCTAAAAGGAATTCGCGGCGAACGAGTTTTTAAATTAACGAGAAATCCAAATCGCTTTCTCGCTGCTGCTCAGGTTGGAATTACTGTCTGCGGTTTCTTGTCAGCCGCGCTCGGTGCTGAAAGGTTGAGCCGGTACATTGCGCCAACTTTAAGCAAATGGGGGCTTTCAAAAGGAGCGGCAACAACTACTGCCATTGTGATTGTGACGCTTTTAATTTCATATTTTTCTTTGGTTTTTGGCGAACTAGTCCCAAAGCGATTGGCAATTTATAAAAGTGAAATGATCTCACTTCAATCCGCACCAGTTCTTGATTTGATTGCAAAGCTTTTCCGACCAATTATCTGGACTCTTTCAAAATCAACCGATTTAGTCATGCGCCTATTTGGTATTGATCCAAAAGTTTCCCGCGACCAAATTTCGGAAGAAGAGTTGGTTGATTTGGTTACTGGACACACCGCATTGTCCGAAGAAGAACGCGATATCGTAGAAGAAGTTTTCAACGCAAGCGATCGCGCTGTAAGTGAAGTTATGGTGCCGCGCACCGAAGTGGAATTTATGGATTCATCTCTGCCCGTTAATAAAGCAATTGCTCTTGCAGTAGAAAAATCACATTCAAGATACCCAGTTGTTCGCGGTAGCACCGATGAAGTTATTGGATTTATTCACGTTCGCGACCTATTGGATCCAAATATCGCCAGCCCAAATGCGAAGATTCAAGAATTAGTTCGTTCTGTGATGTTTTTACCTGGTACCAAGGGTGTTTTGCCGGCACTAACAGAAATGAGAGAACAAAGACAACATTTAGCAATAGTGCTGGATGAATACGGTGGAACAGACGGAATTGTTACTTTAGAGAATTTAGTAGAATGTTTAATCGGCGAAATTCGCGACGAATACGACGATGCTGAAGAAGAGATTTCATTGGAATCTCGTACTGGTGATCTAGAAATCGATGGTCTGACTTCACTCACTGACCTTTTCGATGAAACCGGAATTGAAATTCCTCAAGGTCCTTACAAGACCGTTAGTGGATTTGTCATGCACTTCTTAGGACGGATGCCAAAAGTTCATGATGTGGTGAATCTCAATGGAATTCGGATAGTTGTATTAACTCTCGAAGGACATCGGGTTGGTCAGCTACTCATTTCACGCAGTCAATAGATGTAGCGTGCGAGAATTGCGCCCATGAAGCGCGTTCTGTCTGGCATACAACCAACATCTGAGTCATTCCACCTGGGAAATTATTTGGGTGCGCTTCGGCAATGGGTTGCCCTTCAAGATGGAAATGATGCTTATTACTGCGTAGTTGATTTGCATGCACTAACTAACGAGATTGATCCTGCAGTTTTTCGCCGCCGTACTTTGGCTTCTGCAGCGCAACTAATTGCAATTGGTATTGATCCAAAGGTTTCTACTATTTTTGTTCAATCACATTTACCCGAACACAATCAACTTGGTTGGATAATGGAATGTTTAGCTGGCTTTGGTGAAGCAAGCCGCATGACGCAATTTAAAGATAAATCTCAAAAGAGCGGGACTGATAGTGCACGGGTAGCTTTATTTACTTACCCGATGTTACAAGCTGCAGATATTCTGCTTTATCAAGCAGATTATGTACCAGTGGGAGAGGATCAACGGCAGCACATCGAATTAACTCGAGATTTAGCAAATAGATTTAACACTAGATATGGTCAAACTTTTCAACTTCCAGAAGGTTACATTTTGAAGGAAGGCGCGAAAATAAATGATTTACAAGAGCCGACCGCAAAAATGAGTAAATCTGCAGCAAGTGTTGCAGGCGTAATCGAATTAATGGATCCGCCAGATGTAAATTTAAAGAAGTTTAAGAGTGCCGTAACCGATACTGGAAAAGAAGTAGTTTTTGATGAAAAAAATAAACCGGGCATTAGTAATTTGTTAACGATTCATTCAGCAATTTCCGGTGTGAAAATTAAAGATTTAGAAAACGAATTCGCCGGTAAAGGTTACGGTGATTTTAAAATGGCGGTTGCAGAAGTTGTAGTTGAACATCTAAAACCGATTCGTGAAAAAGCACTCGGTCTACTGGAAGACGAAACAGAATTAATTAAAATTTTACATGACGGGGCAAGTCGTGCAAAAGTAACTGCAAATAAAACTTTGACGCAGACCTATAAAGCTTTAGGTCTTGTTCTTTAATTTGTAATTTCGCAAAGTGCCGTGCCGCTGGCAACGGTTTCGCCAACTTCTGCGATTAGATTGGATACAGTTCCAGCCTTATGCGCCGTCAATTGTTGCTCCATTTTCATTGCTTCAAGAACTATTAGTAAATCGCCAACTTCAACTTTGTCGCCATTTTTGACGACAATTTTTACTACGGTGCCCTGCATTGGGCTTAATAATGCATCGCCAGCTGCGCCGCCCGTAAAGCTTTTACCTTTTCGATGGCGCTTATGTATTGGATCTGGGGCATGAATTAAGACTTCAAATCGATGACCATTTATCTCGGCAATTAAATGTTCTGGGGCTGCATGTGTTTGGATTCCACCGAGCGAACCATTAAATGGTGGAATATTATTTACAAATTCGTTTTCTATGTAACTTGTATAAACTTTGAAGTTTTTAACATAGTTATCATCGTTCAAGATAGCTTTATGAAACGGAATTGCTGTTGCGAGACCGTCAATTTCAAATTCAGCGAGTGCGCGACGTGACCGCTCGATTGCTTCTTCGCGAGTACGTCCGGTCACAATTAATTTTGCAAGGAGTGAATCGAAGTTCCCACCGATCACATCATTTTTTCTAAACCCAGCATCTACTCGGACTCCTGGCCCCGTCGGCAGCGACCATTTGGTGATACTTCCTGGAGCTGGCAAGAAA
>CAYFKK010000005.1:0-18726 GCA_964343655.1 uncultured Actinomycetes bacterium
AACTTCGGCAACCTGGTGTTTAGTGCGATCGCGCCCTAGGCATTCAATCAAACGACGCATAACTGCTTCGCGGTTTGATTCCAAAATCATGTCAATAAAATCAATTACGACAATGCCACCCAAGTCCCGAAGACGAAGTTGGCGCGCAATTTCTTCGGCAGCTTCTAAATTGTTCTTAGTGACGGTCTCTTCTAAGTTGCCACCTTTGCCAATAAATTTTCCGGTGTTAACGTCGATAACGACCATCGCTTCGGTGCGATCTATTACTAATGAACCCCCAGATGGCAAGTAAACCTTTCGGTCAAATGCTTTAGCCAATTGTTCATCTACCCGGTATTCAGAAAATAGATCGTTACCGCTGTACTTTGTGATTTTGCCGGCCAACTCTGGCGCAATAAATCCAATGTAATCTGAGATTTCTTTATAGACCTCATCACCTTGAATTGTTAGCGTTTGGAAATCTTCGCTGAAGATATCGCGGATTACGCGGACAGCTAGATCTGGTTCGGTATAAAGCGCTACTGGTGGATGAAAGTTTGGGTTAATGGATTTCTGGTAAATCTCTTCCCATTGCGCTTTTAACCGTTCAACGTCTGCGGTTAACTCTTCTTCACTTACACCTTCAGCTGCGGTGCGAACAATCACACCTGCTTCTTCCGGAACCAAATCTTTCAAAATATTTTTTAGGCGATTGCGCTCTGGTTCTGGAAGTCGACGACTAATTCCTGACATTCCACCACCAGGTACATAAACCACATAACGACCAGGTAGCGAAATCTGACTTGTTAATCTCGCGCCCTTTTGGCCGATTGGATCTTTGGTTACTTGAACTAAAACCGGTTGGCCCGTCTTTAACGCAGATTCAATTTTGCGCGGCTCAGATTCAGAAAGTCCGGTTGAATCCCAATTTACTTCACCGGCATAGAGCACTGCATTTCGTCCTTTTCCGATATCAACGAAAGCTGCTTCCATCGAAGGCAAAACGTTTTGAGTTTTACCTAAATAAATATTGCCGACATATGAAATTGAACTATTTCGATTTACGTAATGTTCAACCATTACGCCATCTTCAATTACGCAAATTTGTGTGCGATCGCCTTTTTGGCGAACCAACATCTCACGCTTAACGTCATCGCGTCGGGCGAGTAATTCACCTTCGGTAATGATTGTGCCGCGACGTCGATAATTTTCACGATAATCGCTGCGGCCATTTCCGCGTTCGCGATTACGACGAAATTCGCGGCGGTTAGGTCGATCATTTCGTTCTCGGCGTTCACGCGGTTCGCGCACCTTAACTACAGTTTTTACGCCATCCTCTTCAACGATTTCACCAACCGGAGTTCCATCTTCCGCAGTACGGCGGCGACGGCGGCGACGATGTGTTCCGTTATTTGAATCTTCGTTCTTTAAATCTTCAATTACTTCAGCTGAAGTGGTCTCAACTTTATTATTTTCCGAGCTGCGTTTTCGCCCACGACCACCGCGGCGGCGGCGGCGACCACCGCGCTCTTCCCGATCTTCAGAAACTTTCTCGATTTTTGCCGCGGCAGCTTTAACTACTGGCGCTGCTTGAAAAATCGGCGCCAATATTGCCGCGCTCTTCTTCGCTGGTTTTTCTTCTACGGTTTTTTTACTTGCGCGCTTACGCGGCGCTTTAGGCTCTTTAGCCATGACACCAAATCCTTCTTAAAATCTTCGTTTGTTTTAGTTGGCGCTGCGACCCAGATGGGGCGCGCCGAACTCGTGACTTAAGTATGTAGTAATTGCCGATTGATTACAAATTAGCCGCGTGATCGAGCATGCACATTTTGCAATAAACCAGCTCCGATGAGCGTGGCAAACATGCTTGACCCACCATATGACATAAAAGGTAATGGAACTCCAGTCATTGGCATAAGTCCAAGGGTCATGCCAACATTTTCAAAAAATTGAAATGTAAACCAAGCAATCACACCAACGCACACTAATCTGCCAAATGAATCGCTCGTTCTTCGAGCAATCGAAAATGCTCGCATCAAAACCGTTCCAAATAAACCTAAAATAATTATGCTGCCAAGAAATCCAGTTTCTTCCCCTGCGACGGTAAAGATGAAGTCGGTTTGTTGTTCCGGCACAAAGCGGCCATTTGTTTGCGGTCCATTAAAAAGGCCAGTGCCAAAAATGCCACCTGATCCAACTGTGATTCGAGCTTGACGCAACTGGTAGCCACTCCCCTGCGAATCTACGGTTGGATTTACAAAAGACTGCAAACGTTTAACTTGATAATCGTTTATCACATTTAAATTTATCGCTGCGAAAACTCCAATTGCAGCAGCAATTAACAGCCCGGCTACCCACTTGGTTGACGCGCCGGAAGTCGCAATAATTGTTAAGACCGCAGCGCTGATAATAAAAATTGTTCCCATATCTGGTTGTGCCAAAATAAGTAAGACTGGAACCCCTGCAACGATTAGGGATTGCAAAACGGCTTTATTATTCGGCGCACTTTCACCATGAGTTCGTTCAGATAAAATCATTGACATACCAACAATTATTGAAATCTTGGCTAATTCTGCTGGCTGAATTTGAAATCCGCCCGGAAAAGTAATCCAAGCGCGAGCTCCATTGATTTCACTTCCAATTCCCGGAATTAAAACTGCAATTAATCCTAAGACTCCCGCGCCCCATACAAATGGGGTGTAACCGCGAAGCAATCGATAATCAATAATCGTTGCGCCGTAAGCCATTGCCAGTCCAATAATGATGTTAATGACGTGACGCTTTAAATAATATGCTGGATCTAATCCACTCGAGCTATACCAATTTCTCGTTGCAGCATAAACCAAGAGTGTTCCAAAAAGTAATAAACCGCCAATTGCAATACTAAGAATTGGATCCCAACCTTGAGTGAACGAGCGACGATTTGGTCTACGTCTAAATTGATTTACATAACCACTCATGGTTTCAATACCTTTGTTGTAGTTGAAACTTTAGGTAATTTCTTTGGCGGACCAGATGGAAATAGTGGTTCCGCACCACCATAAAGCGCATCCCAAACTACGCGAACTCCGACACCTGCAGCAGCGGCACCAGTACCACCTTGGCTAACCGACATCACAACAACATATCTTGGATTAGCAGTTGGACCATAGGAAGCAAACCACGAAGTTGAATCTTTCTTACGGCCATTTGAATTTAAGCCAAAAACTTCACCGGTTCCAGTTTTACCAGAGATTGCAATTTTTAAACCAGCAAAAGCTCCGGCAGCAGTTCCGCTGGTCGTTACTTGATGCAGCGCATCATCCAAAAATGCTTTAGTCTTAGGATCAATCTCTACTTTTCCTATTTTCTTTGGCGAAATTTGCTTAATCAATTCTCCTTTTGGCGAAACAATCGCTTGGGCAACCGTTGGTTGCCAAATAATTCCATCATTTGCAATTGCACCATACGCCTGTGCCAACTTAAGAGGTGTAATTACCGTGTCACCTTGGCCAATTGAAAAGTTCACGGCGTCGCCGGCACGTAATTTGTCGCCATCAATGCAATTTTCTTTCGCTAACAAAATCAAAAACGGCGTCAAATCTTTCTTTGCGGCTCGCTCGCGGAAGTTGCAGTAAAAGTCTTTGTTTTGGTTATACCAATTCTGCTTCCACTGGCGATCTGGGATCCGACCTTCCGCCTCTGTTGGTAAATCGATTCCGGTTTTTTTATCAAATTGGAATTCATGAGCCATTTTAAAGAAAAAGTCATTTGGATTCTTTGGGCTTAATCCACCATCTTTTAGCCATTGATCGTACGCAATCTTGTACCAAACGGTGTCACACGAAACTGCAATCGCACGTTTCATGGTGATTCGACCCATCGCCTTACTTTCATAGTTGGTAAAGTCGCGATTACCAATTTTCACTGAACCTGGACAATCGTAAGTAGCATCTAATGGATAACCAGCTTTTACTGCAGCCAAAATTGAAAATGCTTTAAAAGTTGAAGCTGGTGCGTATAAGCCCTGAAGTGGTTTGAATAGTGCAGGTACACCATTCATTTCGGAGAACATTGCTTTTGCTTGCTTTACTGTTAAACCTTTATCCCAAATATTTGGATCGTATGTTGGTTCGGAAGCGATTGCCAAAATTCGTCCCGTCTTAACATCCATAACAACTGCAGAACCACCATCTGCCCTAAAACCTTGCCCGCGAGCGCGCGCTACCGCAAGTGCCAAACCTTTTTCGGCTGCAGCTTGGACCCGAACATCAATCGAGGTAATTAAATGATTTCCAGGTGTCGGTTTTTGATTTTGGGATTGTGAAGTAACTGATTCTTTCCGATCAACAATCACGCTTTTTATTCCAGCTCGACCACGCAGATATTTGTCATACATTAATTCCAGACCATCTTTTCCAATGGTTTCGCTGCGATAAAAATCTTTATTTTTATTTAAATCTTCTTCACTTAACGAACCTACATAACCCAGCACATGCGCTGCCTTTATCCCATCAATGCCTGGGTAATATCGAAGCGCCATTGGTTTTGCATCGATTCCGGGGTAACGATCTGGACGTTCCACGATTCGGAGCGCTACGTTTGCATCAGCATCTTTGGTAATTGGAATTGGCTGAAATCTATTCCCGGTCCAACATCCTGTTTTATCGCCAACTTTAATTTCGCCACAAAGCCGAGTTTTACGATAAACCTCTTGAAAGTCCATCCCCAAAATATCACTGACTTTACTTAAAACTGCGTTACCTTCATCTGGTTGTTTATCGATTATGGAGCGATTAACAGTAACTGCCAATCCAACTTTATTCATTGCAAGTGGTACACCGGAGGAATCCAAAATTAATCCGCGAGTAGCCGGAATAATTATGTCTCGACTTTGGATATCAAGCGCGGCTTTCTTGTACGTAGGTGCGGCACCGACTTGTAAATAAAAAAGGCGACCTAAAAGCGCAAAGAAAAGTGAAATAACTAAGACCTGAACAACAAGAAGGCTTAATCGAACGCGCTGATTCATAATGAACTCGTGTAAAGAATAGATCGCATTCTTGTAATTACTGGCGTAATAATTGGAACCACGATTGCACTCCAAAGGCCAATTCCGATTAAAGTTCTGACCATTTGAAGAAATGAACCAAAAGCAAGTCCAAATAGGACTCCAATTAATAAATAAAGAAGTTCAGTTAAAACCACCGAGATGGAAATTAAACCAATTAAGCCAACTGGATTGGCTTTGACAGTCTCAGCGCTGGCGCCAAAATATGCCACCGAATAGGCGGCAATCACCATAATTAAAGTCCAAAGTCCAAATGGTCCATCTGTAGCTGGCGATAAATCCAAATAAATTCCACTCACAAAGCCGGTAACTGCCGCTGATTCAGGTGAACTGAGCGCCGCCCAAGTTAGCGCTGAAATTAATCCGAGATTGAAGCCAGTAAACGGCAAATGCACTTGATTAATAAATGCTTCTTGAATTATGAATACAACACCAAAGATTAGAAGCGCTAAGAACAAATCGCGGCGCGCCATCAGTTACTCGAATTAGTTGGTGACGGAGTCGCAGTTACGGTCACTGTCGGAATCGGAGTTGGTTGTGGTGGTGGTGGCACCAATGAATCGCGAGGATCATTTTTTGAAGCGCCAACTACTATCGAAACTACTCCTAAGGCATTTAAATTCGGGTAGTAGCGAACATCAGCCATTTGAGAAACTGAATTAGTTGCCGAAGAAACTCGCGTAATTACTCCAATTGGCACGCCTGGCACAAATGGTGAATTATTTGCGCTTCCTCGCGCCAAAACTACATCACCCTTTTTAATTTCTTCCCGATTATCTAGCGCCTGCAAAACTCCGCTATTTGTTCCATCACCTGACAAAATTCCAATTTGTTGCGTGCCGGCGATTCGAGTTCCGATTTTAAAACTTGGGTCGGAGATTAACATTATCAATGATGTGTCATTGAAAACTTTTTTTACGACGCCAACTAAGCCATAACCATTAATCACCGTTTGATTCTTCTTGATGCCAGAGTTTGACCCGGCATCAATCGTGATTGTCCTGGTAAACGAACCACTACTTCCTTGTGCTAAAACTTTGGCACTAACTACCGCAAACCGAGCCTTACCCGCTAAATCTAAGGCTTTCTTCAACTGCTTTGATTCACCATGTTCATTACGGTGCAATCTGATTTCGCTGCGAAGTTTTGCATTCTCCTCTCGCAAATTATTAATTGTTGAGCGGGTACGCCCCAAATGAGTTAGATCGGCAAAGAAATTCCTTACCGGAACTACTACGGCTCGACCAACTTTTTGAAATGGTGAGAGTGCGCTTCCTGTTCCGCTTTTTATACCTTCAACAACTTGAACACCACGTAAATCTAAAGTGATAAGCAGAAGCGAAGTGACAATCAGAATTACTAAAAGTAAACGACGTCGACTTCCTCCGGTTGGTGCCATTGGAAATCTCGCTTATCGGCGTGGTTCGGAGATTAAAACTTTCTCCAGCGCTTCAAACTCTTCGATGCACTTTCCAGAACCTTCCACCACAGCATTTAGAGGTTGATCGGCAATGTGGATTGGCATTCCGGTTTCGCGACGTAATCTTTCATCGAGTCCTTTAAGCATCGCGCCACCACCAGTAAGAACTAAGCCACGATCCATTAAATCTGCCGCTAGCTCAGGTGGAGTGCGATCAAGCGTTGCTTTGACGGCATTAACAATTGCGTTAACTGGTTCTTCAATAGCCTTTCTAATTTCAGCTGAAGAAACCACGATGGTGCGCGGTAAACCAGTAGCTAAATCGCGACCCCGAATTTCGGCATCCGGTTCACCAGCTGTTTGATAAGCCGAACCGATTGCAATCTTGATTTCTTCTGCAGTTCGCTCGCCTAGTAACAATGAATATTCACGCTTCATGTAAGCAATGATTGATTGATCTAGTTCGTCACCGCCAACGCGAATTGAACCGGCGGTCACGACTCCACCTAATGAAATAACGGCAACTTCAGTTGTGCCGCCACCAATATCCACCACCATGTTTCCAGTTGGTTCGTGAATTGGAAGATTTGCACCAATCGCTGCGGCCATTGGTTCTTCAATAATGTAAACCTTGCGAGCACCGGCGGCGTAACCCGCATCTTTAACGGCGCGCTGTTCAACACCAGTAATTCCGGAAGGTACGCAGACCACAATTCGCGGTTTTGCTAAGTAGCGGCGCTTATGTACTTTTTGAATAAAGTAACGAAGCATGCGCTCTGTAGTATCAAAGTCTGCAATCACACCATCTTTTAATGGGCGAATTGCCACGATGTTACCTGGAGTTCTACCAATCATTTTCTTTGCTTCAAGTCCGACGGCAAGAATTCCGCCGGTGTCTTGATTGACTGCAACTACAGAAGGTTCATTGAGCACGATGCCACGACCACGTACATAAACCAATGTATTTGCGGTACCTAAATCAACCGCCATATCACGGCCGATAAATGACATTCTGTTACTCATTTATGCTCCTTCAAAGAAAATCTTTATTTCACGTGAGGCAGATTCTGGCGAATCTGAACCGTGAACAATATTTTGTACAACTTTGGTGCCTTGATCTCGAGCTAGGTCACCTCGGATTGTTCCGGGCGCTGCCACTGTTGGATCAGTTGCACCAGCTAACGAGCGAAATCCTTCGATAACTCGTTCGCCTTCTGCAATCAAAGCAACAATTGGTCCACTCATCATGAACTCAAGTAATGGCTCGTAGAACGGTTTACCTTGATGCTCAGCGTAATGTTTTTCCAACAATGCGCGATCAGCTTGCAACATTCGAAGCGCAACAACTTGATAACCCTTACGCTCAATTCGAGCGATCACTTCACCAACTAATGCACGACGAACGCCATCTGGTTTAACTAAAACCAGGGTACGTTCTTTGCTCACCCGCTTATTCTATTCGGATTTTTTAGGAGGGTTTTCCATCAATTCTCGCCTGATGGCCTCACCTTTGCGCCCAACCACTATCGCGAGCACCCACAAAGTGAGAAAAACTAATCCGATCCAGATTAGCGCCGGAACGATGATTGCGTAGGCAAGAATAAAAACTTGTAATAACGAAGCAAAAATCCAACCGAATTTTCGTTTCAGCAAACTCGCAGAATAAAGAAGTGCGATTGAAATAACGGCACCGATTATTAATGCAGTTGCAGATTCAGTTTTCATCGCAATTAATATTGCAAAGCCCATAACCAATGCTTCCATTGCTAAAACAGCAGCACCTAAAATTCTCATATCAAACTCCGAGCTTGACCAACGGTTGTAACTGAACCGGTAATCACTATTCCTACCGTGTCATCCGATAATGGATTGGTCGCAGTGGCTTTTGCAATTGCTTTTTTCAAATCTGATTCAACATAAACTCGCTCCGTGCCAAAGATTTTTCGCGCAATCGAAGCAAGTTGATCAGCTGGCATTGCTCGCTCTGAATTGGATTGCGTGATTATTACCGAATCCAAAACTGGTTCTAGCTCAAGTAAAATCCCGGCACCATCTTTATCTTGAAAAACACCTACAATGCCAATGGTTTGATCAAAATTAAATTCCTCTTGGAGTGCATTTGCTAAGGCGCGAGCACCATGTGTGTTGTGCGCGGCATCTAAAATCACAGTTGGTTCACGTTTAACAACTTCTAACCGGCCTGGCGATGAAGCATTAGCAAATCCTTCTCGTACTGCTTCATGGTCCAACTCTTTGTCGCCAAAAAATGCCTCGGCGGCAACTAACGCCAGCGCCGCATTTTGGGCCTGATGTTTTCCGTGAAGCGGTAAGAACAAATCTGAATAAACATCTTTTGTGCCGCGAATTGTTAATAATTGACCACCAACCGCAATTTGGCGCTGCAGGATTTCGAAATCTAATCCTGCTCGGGCAACATCCATTCCATTTTCGGCCGCTTTGCGAAGTAAAAGTTTTGCTACCTCAGGTTCTTGTTCGGCTAAAACTGCAAATGAATCTGGTTTTAAAATTCCAGCTTTCGTTTCAGCAATTTGCAGAATTTCTTTACCTAAGAATTCTTGGTGATCTAATCCAATTGGGGTAATTACGGCGACATCGGGTTTAACTACATTTGTGGCATCCCACTCCCCGCCCATCCCTACTTCGAAAATACCTACATCAACTGGATGTTCGGCAAATGCGGCAAATGCCAAAGCAGTGACAATTTCAAAATATGAAAGTGGCTGCTTGCTCTTGCCATCAACAAAATCAAAATATGCCTTAATGTCGTTATATGTGAAATCTAATTCTTCTTGGGAAATTGGTTTGCCGTTTATGCAGATTCGCTCACGAAAATCTTCGAGATGCGGACTGGTAAATCTTCCGGTGCGAAGCCCCATTGCAAATAACAGGGTGTCAGTAATTCTTGAGGTGGAAGTTTTTCCATTGGTGCCGCCAATGTGAATAGTTGGATATGAAAGTTGTGGCGAACCAAGTGCGTCCACTAGAAGTTCAATTCGATCCAATGTTGGATCGATAATGTTTTCTTTGGCGCGCGCGTTAAGCGCTAATTCAATATCATTCATTACAAAGTTTTTAATTGCGCTTCAATTCGTTCGATATCGGAATCGCATTTAGTCAAACGTTCTCTGATTTCGGTCACAACATTTTCTGGCGCCTTCGCCATAAATCCTTGATTTTCTAATTTGCTTACTGCTGTTTGACGATCTTTTTTCGCCGTTTCTAAATCTTTAGTTAACCGCTTCTTTTCTGCTTCAACATCGATTGAACCAGTTAAATCAAATTCTGCTTTGGTCGCACCGATTTCTAACTTTGCACTAGGCGTGAAATCGCCCGATTCAAGTTTTAGTAAGAATGCCATTCCGTTTACATATTCGGCTAAATCGTTTGGCACGATTAATCGACCTGGAATTTTTTGGCTGGTTTTTATTCCTTGGTCGTTTCGGAAACGTCGAACTTCGGTGATGATTTCCTGCATTTGAGCAATAACTTTGTCGGTTTTGTTATCGATTAATTTTGCCTCAAAGTTTGGCCAATCAGCAATCACTAAAGATTCCCCGCCAGTTAATGAAGTCCATAAAGTTTCTGTCAAAAATGGCATGACCGGATGAAGTAATCTAAACAATTGATCAAGCACATAACCTAAGACTCGCTGAGTGGTTGCCGCATCACCTTTGGCCAGCGCGTCTTTGCTAAGTTCTAAATACCAATCGCATAAATCATCCCAAGCGAAGTGATAAATCAATTCACATGCTTTTGCAAATTCAAATTCTTCAAAATACTTGTCAGCGTCGCGAATAGTTTCATTTAATCTACTAAGGATCCAGCGATCAATTACGTTTAACTCACTTGGGAGATTGCCTTCAGTAATTGCACCATTCATTTGCGCAAAACGAGTTGCATTCCAAAGTTTGGTAGCGAAGTTTCGCGCACCGCCGACCCACTCTTCGGCTAGGGCTTGATCTGTTCCCGGATTTGCGCCGCGAGCTAACGTGAACCGGAGCGCATCAGCGCCATATTTATCCATGAATTCCAATGGATCAACTGTGTTACCGCGTGACTTACTCATTTTCTTTCCGAATTTATCGCGCACCAAACCATGTAGCGCAATCGTGTGGAATGGTTGAACGCCATCCATTGCAAATAACCCAAAGAGCATCATGCGCGCTACCCAGAAGAACAAAATGTCATAACCGGTAACCAAAACACTAGTTGGATAAAACTTCTTTAAATCATCAGTAGTTTCTGGCCAACCTAAAGTTGAAAATGGCCAGAGCGCTGAAGAGAACCAAGTATCTAAAACATCTTCATCCTGTTTGTATCCATCGGGAGCTTTTTCATCCGGTCCAACAACAAGCGTTTCGCCATTTGGTCCATACCAAACTGGAATTCGATGTCCCCACCAAAGTTGGCGGGAAATGCACCAATCGTGCATGTTGTCGACCCATTCAAAATAACGTGGCGCTAATTCCGCAGGTTCAATTTTTACTTTTCCATTTCGCACCGCATCACCCGCGGCTTTTGCAAGTGGTGCAACCTTTACAAACCACTGCATTGATAAACGTGGTTCCACAATCGTTGCGCAGCGCTGGCAATGACCAACTGAATGTTTATATGGGCGCTTCTCCCAACCGATTCGACCATCAGCGCGAAGTTGTTCCACTACTGCCTTGCGAGCTTCGAACCGATCCAGGCCATCAAATTGCGTATTAGTTCCGGCCATCACGCCATGTTCATTCATGATTACAACCATCGGTACGTTATGACGCATCGCCATCTCAAAGTCATTTGGATCATGTGCTGCAGTTACTTTTACAGCGCCAGTTCCGAATTCTGGATCGACTAATTCATCAGCAATGATGGGAATCAATCGATTTACATATGGCAACAAGACTTCAGTGCCAATCATGTGCTTGTATCGATCATCATTTGGATTTACCGCAACTGCACCGTCACCCAACATCGTTTCTGGTCGCGTCGTTGCAATCCAAATGTGATTTCCAGATTCTTCGCCGTAGCGAATCTGCACAAATTCGCCATCAATTTCTTGATGCTCAACTTCGATATCAGAAAGCGCAGTTAAGCAGCGCGGACACCAGTTAATGATTCGTTCGGCTCGATAAATTAAACCAGCATCATAAAGTCGCTTAAATATTGTTAATACTGCTTTGGACAAACCTTCATCCATTGTGAAACGTTCGCGCGACCAATCGACGCTATCGCCTAACCGTTTCATCTGACCCAAAATTGCGCCGCCAGATTCGGCTTTCCACTCCCAAACCTTTTTAACAAACTCTTCGCGGCCAAAATCGTGGCGCGATTTACCTTGTGCTGACAATTGTCGTTCGACAACATTCTGGGTTGCGATGCCGGCGTGATCCATGCCTGGTAACCAGAGCGCTTCAAAACCTTTCATCCGCTTCATTCGCGTTAACAAATCTTGAAGCGTGTGATCAAGTGCGTGACCAATATGCAAACTTCCGGTCACATTTGGCGGCGGAATTACGATTGTGAATGGTGGTTTATCTGATTTCGCGTTCGCCGAAAAATATCCAGCTTTTAGCCACTTTTCGTAGAGCGGCCCTTCAATATCTGCTGGAACGAAGCTCGATGGTAATTCGGCTTTGCTCATAATGCGCCAAGTTTAGATTACGCGCTCTTCTCCTCAGAACCCTTGGCTGTGCGGGAAGTGCTCTTAATTCGGGTGCCTTCAATCAATTTTGGCTCGGCATTTTCGGTAATGCACTTTTGCGTAACGACAACTTTAGCAATTTCGGTGCGTGATGGAATTTCATACATCACGCCAAGCAATACCGTTTCCATAATTGCGCGAAGTCCACGCGCACCAGTGCCACGTTTTAGCGCCAAGTCTGCGATTGCTTCAAGTGCGCCTGCTTCGAATTCCAATTCGACGCCATCTAGATCAAATAATTTTTGGTATTGCTTAACGAGCGCATTTTTAGGCTCAGTAAGAATCTGCATTAGCGCTGCGCGATCTAAGTTTTCAACTGAAGTTAAAACTGGAAGGCGACCAATAAATTCTGGAATCAAACCAAACTTCAATAAATCTTCGGGCATTACCTCGGCAAGTAACGCGCTGGTATCGCGTTGTTCGCCGGTCCGAAGTGGTGCATTAAAACCAACGCCACCACTACCAAGGCGAGTTTCGATAATTCGCTCTAATCCAGCAAATGCGCCGCCCACAATAAATAGCACGTTCGTTGTATCTAATTGAATAAATTCTTGATGCGGATGTTTGCGGCCACCTTGTGGTGGAACAGAAGCCACAGTTCCTTCCAAAATTTTTAACAGCGCTTGTTGAACACCTTCGCCAGATACATCCCGCGTAATTGATGGGTTCTCTGCTTTGCGGGCAACTTTGTCGATTTCGTCGATATAAATGATTCCAGTTTCGGCCTTCTTAACGTCATAATCTGCCGCTTGTAAAAGTTTAAGCAAGATATTTTCAACATCTTCGCCGACGTATCCGGCTTCGGTAAGCGCAGTTGCGTCCGCAATTGCAAATGGAACATTTAACATGCGCGCCAAGGTTTGCGCCATCAATGTTTTGCCGCAACCAGTTGGCCCAAGTAAGAGAATGTTGGATTTTGCTAATTCAACGCCGCCTTCGCGTACGCCAGATTGAACCCGTTTGTAATGGTTATAAACCGCTACAGATAAAGATTTTTTGGCGCGGTCTTGGCCAATTACATATTGATCTAGAAAATCATAAATTTGCTGTGGCTTTGGTAGCTCTTCGAGTCCGAGGTTTGTTGCTTCGGCTAATTCTTCAACAATAATTTCGTTACAAAGCTCGATACATTCATCGCAAATATAAACGCCAGGACCGGCAATCAGTTTCTTTACTTGCTTCTGAGTTTTGCCACAGAACGAACACTTAAGCAGTTCGTTGGCTTCACCGATTCTGGTCATTTAATCCTCCGGGGTAGAGAGATAAGGGTAAATCTTTTAGAAATTTCGCGCTGTAATTAATCGACTAGATCTGTTCGCTCTTAGCAGAACTCGGGTTTTTCAGCTTTGCAACGCCCGGAACTAAAAGGGTAATCGCGCAGATAAATAGGTGAAACGCGATCGAAAATAGGATGAAATTTCGCTCACCGGTAATTGAAGTAACTGGACCAACTAGCGCCATGCCAACTGGCGCCAAACCAAGTGAACCCATCTGATCAATTGCAAATACTCGCCCTTGTTTCTCCATTGGAACTTCGCGTTGAATTGCACTTGGCCAAAATGCATCCCATGGTCCGATTGAAAATCCGGCGATAAAAAATGCGGCGATTACAAATTCTTTGTTTATTGGAAATGCTAACGAGATAAAACCGACTACGAGTAACCCCCAAACTAAAACTGCAACTCGACCAGGATTTTTTGGTTTCATTTTTAACGCTACTAGTGACGAGATTGAACCGCCTACAGCAAAGGCGGCTAGCGCCAACGCCATGACGCTATTCGTCTGAAATTCACGTTTGGTGATTACAGGCAATAAAACTGATTCGATTGCTAGGAAGAAAATCAATTGCACCGATGCCATCGCAATTAGCGCAGCTACCCATGGCATCTCCCAAACGGTTTTTAGACCTTCCTGTAAATCGGCAAGAAATGTTGGCCTAGTGCCGGCGCGTTCAAATGGAGGTTCATTTATTGATAGCAAGAGCAGCGTCCCAATTACATACATGGCGCCAATTACCAAAAACGCATGTTGAGCTACAAGTAGCGCAACCAAAATTCCACCTATTACTGGACCTAAAATCATCGATACTCGATAAGTGATTCCGCGAAGCACATTTGCATGTTGTAATTTTTCATCATCAATTATTGTCGGCAAGATCGCGTTATTTGCTGGCCCGCCAAGTGAATCGCCAATTCCGATTAAGAAAACTATCACCGCATAAATCAAAGTGGGCGTAGTTGCAGCAGGTAGAAATGCAATTGAAAAAATCAAAATTCCGCGGAACGAATCGGCTGAGATCATTACAAATTTGCGCTTTGCTCGATCCGCCCAAACACCACCAAATAAACCAAAGATTGTTGAGGCGGCAATTCGCGCAGCCAAAATTCCACCGAGTTTTGCGGCGCTACCACCAGCATCAATAATTACAACTGCAATTGCAATTGGGAATGCTGCTTGGGCAACTTGAACTAAAGTGTTAGAAATCCAAAGGTTGCGAAAGTCCCGAATAGCTAAAAGATCTAGCCATTGGCGCATAACAAACTATTTTTTAGCTTTGCGCGATGCGAGAACTTGATCGATTAAACCGTATTCCAGCGCTTCTTGCGCTGTCAGGATTTTGTCGCGTTCGATATCTTGCGAAATTTCCTTCGCTGATTTAGTCGAATGGCGCGCAATTAATTCTTCTAGCAAAGAACGCATGCGCATGATTTCGCGTGCTTGAATTTCGATATCAGTTGCTTGTCCGCCACCTTCAGAATATGGCTGATGAATCAGAATTCGTGAATGCTCCAAAGCCATGCGCTTTCCCTTTGCGCCCCCAGCTAATAAAACTGCGGCAGCAGATGCAGCTTGTCCTAAACAAATAGTCTGAACATCTGGGCGAACAAATTGCATCGTGTCATAAATTGCAGTTAGCGCAGTGAATGAACCACCTGGTGAATTTATGTACATCATGATGTCGCGGTCTGGATCCATTGATTCAAGCGTTAACAACTGCGCCATTACATCGTTCGCGACGGTGTCATCGATTGCTTGACCTAAGAAAATAATGCGCTCTTCGAAAAGTTTTGTGTATGGATCTAATCGCTTAAAGCCATATGAAGTTTTCTCTTCAATTGTTGGCAGTACGTAGCGGCTTGTTATTTCGTTCATGCGGTTCCTCCACGTCCAGAAACTTGTCCAGCTGATTTGACCACGTGATCTACGAAGCCATATTCCTTTGCCTCTTCGGCGGTAAACCAACGATCGCGTTCGGAGTCCGCTTGAATTGTTTCTAGTTTTTGGCCAGTGTGTTGAGCAATTAATTCAGCCATCTTCTTCTTAGTGAAACCAATTTGCTCTGCTTGAATTTTGATATCGGATGCGGTTCCGCCGATTCCTGATGATGGTTGATGCATCATGATTCGCGCATGTGGCGTGGCATAACGCTTGCCAGGTGCGCCAGCGCATAACAAGAACTGACCCATCGATGCAGCTAAACCCATACCAACAGTTGCAACATCGTTATTTACAAATTGCATGGTGTCGTAAATTGCCATACCGGCAGTTACGGATCCACCTGGAGAATTGATATAAAGGAAAATATCTTTCTCTGGATCTTCGGCAGCTAGTAAAAGAATTTGGGCGCAGATTGCATTTGCCATTGAGTCTTCGACAACTGAGCCTAAGAAAATAATTCGTTCGCGGAGTAATCGGTTATAAACCTGGTCATCTAATCCGCCAGATGCAGATTGCGGAGATCGCGAAATGATCTCGGTCGCCTTTTGAATTTCCACTAATTACTCCTCAATATTTTGCAGGTGAAACTGCAGGTAATAACCGTAACGCTTTGGCGCGCCAAATGCTTCCCGAATTCGAGTTTTTTCGCTTTAGGCTGAATCGTTATTCGGCTGGAGTTTCCGCTGCCGCGGCTGGCTTTGGTCGAAGTTCTTCCAGGTCGACCTTTTTGCCAGATTCATCGGTAACGGTGATTCGACTCAAGATATTTGCAAGCGCTTTGGTTCGCGCAACTTCAGAAATCAATTGGTTAATTTGGCCAGCTTTTTGTAATTCTTCAGCAAATTTATCTGGCGCCATTCCGTAGCGTTGCGAGGTTCGAACAAGGTACTCCGTTAGTTCCATTTCGTTGACGTCTACCGACTCGCTCTTCACAACTGCATCCAATAAGAAATCTTGCTTTAATGCGGCGCGAGTATCGCGATCTACCTCTTCGCGGTGGACTTTATCTTCAAGTCGTCCTTCGCGTTCTAAGTGATCGTGAATTTCTTGCTCAACAATTTCTTCTGGAATTGGGATTTCTAATTCGGCTACTAATTTGTCAATTAGCCGATCGCGAGCTTGGGCGCCTTGTTCTAATTTGCGCAGGCGTTCTAACCGTTCGGCTACATCTTTTTTAAGTTCAGCCAACGTATCAAATTCACTGGCTAACTTTGCGAACGCGTCATCAAGCGGTGGCAGCTCGCGCTCTTTAACGGCGCGCACAGTTACCGATACTTCACCCTTTTCGCCTTCTTGTTGGCCAACTAGTTGGGTATCAAATGATTTTGATTCGTCAACGTTTAATCCTTCAAGTGCGGCATCAAGACCGTCGACCATTCGATTGCTACCAACTTCGTAGGAAATGTCGTTGGCGGTCCCACCTTCAACTTCTTCGCCGTTGATTTTTGCAACTAAATCAATATTTACGAAGTCGCCGGTTTTGATAGCGCGTTGTACGTCGTGCAATGTTCCGAAGCGAGCGCGGAGTTCGTCGAGTTGTTCAGTGATTTGATCCTCGGTGACAACCGCGTTATCAACTTTGATTTCTAGTTTAGAAAAGTCTGGCAGATTAATTTCTGGGCGGATGTTTACTTCGACGGTGAAACTGAGTTTTTCGTTATCTTTAAATTCTTTGATGTCCACTGTTGGGCGACCAATTACTAGCACTTTGTGCTCGCGCGCAGCTTGGCCGTAGAAATCTGGCAACGCACTGTTGATTGCTTCGTCCAAAACTGTGCCACGGCCGACGCGTTGATCGATCATTGCAGCTGGAACTTTGCCTTTGCGAAACCCTGGGATGTTTACTTGCTTTGAAATTTTTGTGTAAGCGCTTTCGACATGCGGCGCCATTTCATCGTAAGCAACTTCGATATCGAAACGAACTCGAGTTGGTGAAAGTGTTTCGACTGAACTCTTCAATTTAACTCCCGAAGTTTTGATTTGTACTTATATATAAGTGTCGGGGCGGGGAGATTCGAACTCCCGATCTCTTGGTCCCAAACCAAGCGCGCTAGCCACTACGCTACGCCCCGTTTATTGCATTAATCAGCGCGTAATTCTATGCGATTAAAAGTATTGAAATTACCCAGGTATTGCGTGGTTATACTTTGCCTCGCACCAAATTATGCGGGTGTAGCTCAATGGTAGAGTTCTAGCCTTCCAAGCTAGCTGTGCCGGTTCAATCCCGGTCACCCGCTCCAAGTAAATTCAAAGTTCAGAAAGTACACTTTTACCAATGAATCTTCGCAAATCAGCAATTTTCACAGTAGCGTTATTAATTTTGACGACGACAACCGTTAACTCATTCGCGGAATCGAAGTCGGACAGCGATCAAAAGGGCGCGAATAACGCAAATGTCTGGAGCGAAGAGAAAAATCCGACCGATTTTTGGGCGAAACCGAATAAAAACGTTTCAAATAGCCAAGATCAAAAAGATTTAGAAAACCAATCCCCTAAATACTCTGGTTTGAGTGTCGTGCCTGCTGAAGTTTTCAGCGCACGTAATACAGCAACTGCCACCTGTATCTCAACTTCCTGTGGCAGTGGCGACTTGACCAATCATGGCGGTTCGATGTTGCCAACGGTAACGATTTATTCAATTTATTGGGGTTCGGCTACCGTTTTAAGTAATAACTATAAAAACAATACTGATAACTTTTTAAAGGGTTTGGTCTGCGCTAGTGCATCTTGCAATACAACTCTTACCAATACATTGCAGCAATATTGGACTGGCGGAAAGAACACATCAATCTCATTTGGTAGAAATTTCACGGATACCAGCGCAGCGCCATCATCTGCACCATCAACTTCAACTATTGCAAATGAAGTAGTTAAGGTCGTTAAAGCGGCTGGGCAAACTTTTGATCCAAATGGACTTTATTTAGTATTCACTGATCGTTACCCAAGTCGCGCTGGTTATTGCGCATGGCATAGCGCAGCCAAAGTAAGTATTTCTAGAACCACCACGGCAAGTTTTGCCTTCGGATACATGCCGAGTTTGTTAACTGCCACTACATCGTGCGGTGCACACTATTTGCCGGGCTATACCCCATCGCAATTAGGTGAAGGTTTGGATTCGCTATTTAATGTCACTACTCATGAGCTTTATGAAGCGATGACCGATTCATTAATAAGTGGAAATGCTTGGTATGACGCAGCAGGTTATGAAAACGGCGACAAATGTGCCTGGAATTGGGCTACTCCATTAACAATGAACTGGAGTGGAACTAATTATCGTTTTGTTGTGCAACAGGAATATAGCAACGCAACTCACGCCTGTGCTGCCTAAGAATTAACTGGCACCAACAA
>CAYFKK010000006.1:0-10313 GCA_964343655.1 uncultured Actinomycetes bacterium
GCTGCTTCCGCCATTTTGCGAAATAGCTGACGAGCACTTACCTCTTCGATAACTTCGCCAGTTGAGCGAGCTTTAAGACCAAACTTTGCATCTTGTTCGTATGCGCGCATAAATTCATCGCTTACGCGAACTGAGTTATTTGCGTTTTGATATTGAACTGAGATGATGTCTTTGCCACCAAGATCCATATCGAACCCAGCATCGCGTAATGCGCGAATTTTGTCCTCTTCGCGAACCTTGGTCTCAATGAATTCTTCGATATCTGGATGATCAACATCTAGTACAACCATCTTTGCAGCGCGACGAGTTGCGCCACCTGACTTGATGGTTCCAGCTGAGGCATCGGCACCGCGCATAAATGAAACTGGACCAGAAGCAGTTCCACCCGATTTCAAAAGTTCTTTTGAAGAACGGATGCGAGACAAATTAAGACCCGCGCCGGATCCGCCTTTGAAAATCATTCCCTCTTCTTTGTACCAATTAAGAATTGAATCCATGGTGTCGTCAACCGACAAGATGAAGCAGGCGCTTACTTGTTGTGGTGATGCAGTTCCGACGTTGAACCAAACTGGTGAGTTGAATGAGAAGACTTGATGTAACAACATGTGGGTCAATTCGTGTTCAAAAATTTCGGCATCTTTATCGGTTGCGAAATAACCGAATTCTTTGCCAGCTTTAACATAAGTAAGAACTACGCGATCAATTACTTGCTTAAGTGACCATTCACGATTTTCATGTCCTACTGCCCCGCGGAAATATTTGGTAGTAACAATTGTCGATGCATTTACTGACCAGAAGTCAGGAAATTCAACTCCGCGTTGTTCAAAAACAGTTTCGCCGGTCTTCCAATTTTGTTGAACCACATCACGACGTTCCCAAGTAACTTCGTCATATGGATGAACACCCTCATTTGTGTAAAGACGTTCAATTGTTAAGCCTTTGCCGGATGTTGCTTTGGCTTTAGCTCCTGGCCGATTGATGACCGTGTCAGACATTTCGCTTGTCTCTTTCTGTTAGTAGTTCTTTGGTAGATCTATTGGATATTTTTAAAGCGTTAATTTTTTCCGCGCGGGGTTACGGAAGAAATTTGGTTGGGAGAAGTTTTTTCATTTGAAGGAAATTCGCGCAGTAACGCGATTTCGCCTTCGAAGTCCGTCAGATTGGAGAAGTTCTTATAGACAGAGGCGTATCTTAAGTAGGCAACCTGGTCTAATTCGCGTAACGGCGCGAGTATTGCTAGTCCCACTTCTTGCGCTTCGATTTCGGCTTGACCTGTTTGGCGCAAGTTATCTTCAACCGTTTGAGCCAATAGCGCTAAATCATCTTCGCTAACTGGGCGACCTTGGCAAGCTTTACGAACGCCTGCAATCACCTTCTCGCGGCTAAATGGTTCGCTCGCTCCGCTGCGCTTGATGATATTTAGGATCGCCACCTCTTGGGTCGAGAAGCGAGCTCCACAAGCTGGGCATTCGCGGCGGCGGCGAATCATCAGCCCATCGTCGGTTGAGCGGGAGTCGATAACTCGGGAGTCGTCGTGGCGGCAATGTGGGCAATACATGGCTGAAAACCCCCTTCGACTCAATAGCTAAGCGCTGTAAGTGGCCAAACTTAGTGGAAAAACCCTATCTATGGAAGTTTTTGGCGGGAAGACCACTAGATATTGGGTGAAGAGTAAAGGAAAAGTTTAGAGTTTTCTTGATATTGATTAATTTGATTTGGCGTGTCGCGAAGCTTTTTACTTAATTAAACCTAATTAACGATTGAGTGGAATTCGAATCTGCTGCCCTGCCTCGACATCGGCGCTAGCCAGAGAGTTGATTGTGATTACCTGATCAACTAAGGAACGGGCGTCGCCACCATCGAATTTTGAAGCGATCGACCAGAGGGTCTCACCTGGCGCCACCACAACTGTTACATATTTATTCGCAACTGGATTTGCTTCGCTGCCGGCGCGAGCGCTCATCGCATATCCACCCGCGATTACCACAGATAGAGAGAGAACCACGAGCGTCCTCGTTAAACGGAGAGCTCGCTTGCCAGACGGAATGGAAAGGCTCGATAGGGCTGCTGCGCTCATGGTCTTCACTCCTTCAGATCTTCTACTCGGGGGAAGTAATTAGAACATCTGTTCGAACCGAACTCTACGCCAAGGTGGCGCCAAAAAGCAAGCGAAAATCGAACAAATGTTTGAATTTTTTTCTTAGGTGTGCGACCCTTAGGTCATGAGCGAATTAACCTCCCGCCAGGTCAAAATCCTGGAAGCGATCAAGAGCGCAGTCGATAAGAATGGCTACCCGCCATCACTTCGCGAGATTGGCGCAGCTGCGGGCCTCACCTCCCCAGCATCAGTCCAGTATCAATTGAAGGCGCTGGAAGAGAAGGGCTTTATCCGCCGCGATGCCGATTCGGCTCGCGCCATCGAAGTCTTTATGCCAGGTATGTCGCCAGATAGTGAATTTCAAGTTCCATCAGATAAGACCAAACAAGTCCCACTTGTAGGTCGGATTGCAGCAGGTGGTCCGATTTTGGCCGAACAATCAATTGAAGAGACGATGCCATTGCCAGCCTCGATTGTCGGCAACGGTGAATTATTCATGTTGAAAGTGGTCGGCGAATCAATGATCGAAGCAGCCATTTGCGACGGCGATTATGTTGTGATTCGTTCGCAGAAAACTGTCGAGAAAGGCGAAATTTGCGCTGCGATGATTGATGGCGAAGCAACAGTTAAAACATTCTCCAAAAAAGATGGCCACATCTGGCTCTTGCCAGCAAACCCAGCTTTTCAGCCAATAAATGGTGACAACTGCGAAATTCTTGGCAAAGTAACTGCAGTGCTTCGCAGCGTTCGATAAAAATCTCAATATTTAGATACTTTTTCCTAATATTTTATTGAAATTGTCGTCTCCGTTTAGACTTAAGACATGCTGATTAAGGCTCAAATCTGATGGCTAAGAATTTCAAGCGTCAGTTCCCGCGAATCACCGAGCTTGCGCCGTTATTGAAATTTGAAATGCCAACCTTTAAACGTAGAGCGCGTCGATTGGCCAAAGCCCAAACTATTTGGGATTTGCGGGCGATTGCTAAACGGAGAACTCCAAAAGGGCCATTTGATTACACCGACGGTGCGGCAGAATCAGAAGTGAGTCTTCAACGTTCGCGCCAAGCATTTTTAGATATCGAATTTATGCCAAGTATTTTGCAAGATGTTTCAAATGTAGATACAACCCGAGAAACACTTGGCGAAACTTTTAATTTGCCATTTGGAATTGCGCCAACTGGCTTTACTCGAATGATGCAATCAGAGGGTGAACGAGCTGGCGCCAGAGCCGCCGAAAAATTTGGCGTTCCATTTACGCTGTCAACTCTTGGTACAACTTCCATTGAAGAAGTTGTGAAGGCGGCGCCAAGTGGTCGAAATTGGTTCCAGCTATATATGTGGAAAGACCGCGAAGGATCAATGGCATTAGTTGATCGCGCCTGGAATGTCGGCGTCAGAAATTTAATGTTAACGGTTGATGTACCAGTTGCCGGAGCCAGATTACGCGACGTTTACAACGGAATGACAGTTCCGCCGAAATTAAATGTAAAAACAATAATTAATGCCCTACCGCGCCCAGAATGGGTTTGGAATTTTTTAACCACACCATCTCTTGAATTTGCATCTATGAGTAAGTGGAATGGCACAGTTGGCGAACTTCTAGATTACATGTTTGATCCCACAATGACTTTTGAAGATTTAAAATGGATTCGCAAGCAGTGGAAAGGAACTTTGACAGTTAAAGGAATTCAAACTGTCGAAGACGCTAAGCGTTGCGCCAAATATGGTGTCGACGCTGTACTGCTTTCAAATCATGGTGGTCGCCAATTAGATCGTGCCCCAGTACCACTCCACCTACTTGGCCAAGTTAGAAAAGAGCTAAAGAAAGATATTGAGGTTCACCTAGATACCGGAATCATGCACGGCGCAGATGTATTGGCTGCAATTGCACACGGTGCGCAGTTCGCCTATGTTGGTCGGGCATATCTTTATGGATTAATGGCCGGTGGCCAAGCTGGTGTCGAACGCACTTTGGAAATCTTGCGCAATCAAATGATTCGTTCTATGAAATTAATCGGAGTTAGCACTCTTGATGAACTTGAGCCAAAACATGCCAAATTCTTAGCAACGCACCAAGGTTTGGGCAAACTTCCTAACTAATTATTTAGTTATTCACCAGTTCGACTCCGGCTGCAATTGCGCCATTTAGCGCAGCACCAATCGCGCCTGCATATACGCCAAGTTCTGCTGGAATTAATTTGACGGTATTCGGCGGAAAAATAGTTAACCTTGAATCAACTTCTTCACGGATGTATTTATTTAACATCTCTCCTGCTTGCGAAACACCGCCACCAATTACAAAAGCGTCTGGACTTAAGGTGACCATGATGCTGGTGATTGCAACACCCAAACCGCGTCCCGCAATTTTGAATGCTTCTAGTGCTATCGCATCGCCTGCTGCCGCCTTTTCATAAGCGTCAGCGGGTGTTTTACTCTTCGCATTTGTACAAATGGCAACTGTGGCGCTGGTTGTTTCTAGGCAACCGCGTGAACCACAACCACATTTATTTCCATTTGGATCGACGATTACATGTCCAAGTTCGCCTGCCGCACCAGTTGAGCCAGTAATAACTTTCCCATCAATAATTATTCCGCCACCAATTCCTGTTCCTAAAACTAAGCAAGCAACGGTGCGCAATCCGCGAGCTGCACCCAAAATTGATTCAGCTAATGCAAATGCTCTGGCATCATTAATTAGCGCAGTAGGTTTACTGCTCGCATTAGCTACTGGAGCAAGAATCTGGTGCCCATGCCAGGGTCCAGGTAAATTCGGGAAAATTAAAATTGTTCCGGCGGAGTCATCAAAAGTTCCTGGTACTGCCAAACCAACGCCAGAAACTTCATCGCCAAATTTTTTTGCTAAACCGGCAAGCAAATTTGTGACATGGTCTGGGCCTATTTCAGCTTCAGTAGAGATTTGATCTTTTACTACTACTGACCACTCCGAACCAGAATTTTCGACTATGGCGTATTTGATATTTGTGCCGCCTAAATCTAACCCCAAATATCTCGCCTTCACCCAGCGAATTTTGCCATGAAATTTTCTCTTTCGTGAATTAGGATTTTGCTTTGAAATGAGTAAATTCTCCCGCGCAATTCGACAACCTGGATGGATTTTGGGATTTGCCACACTTGGCGGAATCATTTGGGCTGGTTATGGATTGATAAATAGCGCTACTGATTCCAGCGTATATGTTGTGTCGTGCGGGAAATTGCAATTTAAATCCTCCCAAATCACGGGCGCTTGTGGCGATAACGGCATAGGCGTTACCAAAATAAATTGGGATTCATGGAACAAGAAAAAAGCTGAAGGAAAAGCTATCTTCTATTCCAATGATTGCAACCCGGATTGTGCCAATGGTAAGACGATTGAATCCGAAGTAAGTGTGTCATTAAGTAAATTAGAAACTATTCAGGGCAAACCAACTTATACTCAAATAAAAGTTACTAATCGCGCAAAGTCTAATTTACCTGGCTTGAAATCTCGAATTATTTATTGGAATTTAAACGAGCTTTAACCGCTTAGCGTCCTCGGTTAGAGACTTTCGAACATCTGGATGAGCGGCGTATTTAATAATATTTTGGGCTTGCTCTTTTTGATTGTGACCAAAACATGGTGCAATTCCCTGTTCGGTGGCCACATAAGAATGTTGGAAACTTGTAACTGGTGTCGATAATTGCGGAACAATGGTCGAAACATTTGCCTTTGGATGCCAACTTGGTAGCGCAATAAACGATTTACCGCCGCGAGAGTGAAGTGCACCGACAATAAAATCAGTAGAACCGCCAAATCCAGAATATATTTCATCACGCACATAACTGGCATTTGCTTGATCATATAAATCTACTTGAAGCGCACTATTGATACTGGTCATTTTCGCTTGCCGCGCAATTTGAGATGGATCATTTGTTCGTTCCGTTCGCATCATTCGAACTCGGCGATTTAAATTTAGCCAGTCATACAAATGTCTGGAACCAAAGATAAAACTGGCTGTTAACGGCAGATCCTTATCAAGCGCGCCGGCTTCTTCCAGATCTAAAACCCCATCGCTAAACATTTCGGTCCAAATTCGAAGTCCTGTCCGATCATTTAACGCGGCTAATACAGAATCCGGAACTCCACCAATACCCAATTGAAGCGTTGAGTGATTTTCGATCAGGGCAGCAATTCTTCCACCGATTTCTCGATGAAGTTCAGATATTTCGGTATTTGGTTTTGTATTTAGTGGTTCGTCCACTTCGACTAAATAATCAATTTCACTTTCATATATTTGAGCATCGCCATATGTATATGGCATCTGCTTATTTGCTTGCGCAATCACAATTCCATCGCGTGCTCGAGCAGATTCAATCGCAGCTGGTAAAACATTTACTTCAATTCCGAGACTTACGGTGTCAAAACGGGGAGATGACGTGTGTAAGAAAACAGCATCTGGCCGGAAGTGATCTCGGTACATGACTGGCAAAAGTGACAATCTCGACGGGATGTATCGAAGTCTTAGATGTCGACGCATAGCTGGGCCGACAAATGCTGTTTCGTAAGTTATCCCATCTCGATCTGGAATCCCCGAGTGAGCATTGAGCATGTGCAATTTAAATTCTGGAAGAGTTTGATCAGCAACTCTTAATAATGTATTTGGAGTTGCAAAGTTTCCGGATGCAATAATTCGAGGATTGTCAGGAAGTCCTGCGAGTACCGATTTTAATTGCTCAAGATTTATTACTCGCATGGCGCGATTCTATTTGCAGCCTCGTTACGCCAATTGGCGATTTCCTGATGGTTTCCACTCAAAAGAACTGGTGGAACTGATATTCCTCGCCAAACTTGTGGTTTGGTAAATGTTGGATACTCCAAAAATCCTTCAATGTTATGGCTCTCTTCGGTCAATGATTCGGGGTTTCCTAAAACTCCCGGTAGTAATCGCGAAATTGCTTCAACCATTACCATCGCTGCAACTTCGCCCCCATTCAAAACATAATCGCCGATAGATACTAATCGAACTCTAAATCCTTGGTTTTCATAATATTGGCGGACGCGATCATCAATTCCTTCATATCTGCCACAAGCAAAAATTAAATGGTTTTTTGTTGAGAGCTCTTCCGCCATTCGCTGAGTAAATTTGCTTCCTGCAGGTGACAAAATAATGAGCTCTGAATCTTCCTTGATTAAAGGGTCAATTGCCTGCCCCCAAATCTCTGGCATCATCACCATCCCAGCACCGCCACCATATGGCGTGTCATCTACAGTTTTGTGATTATCTGTTGCATAGTCTCGTAGATCGTGCACATTTATTTCGAGTAAAGATTGATCTTGCGCCTTTCCAATTAGCGATAACTTAAGTGGCGCAAAGTAATCGGGAAAAATTGAGATTAAATCAAATTTCATGGTTCGCGAATCACAATTCTTTTATTAGCAATATCAACGCTCGGCACCCAAACTTTCACAAAAGGCACCATCACTTCTTTTCCGTGAGATTGAATGACTAAAACCGCTTGTGCCGGCATATCCATCACATCTTTAACTTTGCCAAAATCACTGCCATTTTCAAGTTCCACCCGACAGCCAATTAGTTGTTGAAAATGATATTCGTCGGGATTTTCCGATTTTTCTTCGACATCTACATCGCAATAAAGAAGCGAATTGCGAAGCGCTTCGATGCCATTTCGATCGTCCACGCCAACTAACTTCAATAACAATATTCCGTTGTGATTTCGGCTTGATTCAACTTCGAATTCACCATGGTTATCGGTAGAAATAATTGCGCCATCAGCAAAACGTTTTTCGGGTTCGTTAGTACGAACTTCAATTGTTGCTTCGCCTTTAATGCCGTGTGGACGGCCAATCCGTCCGACGCACAAACGCATTAACGAATTTCGTCGGCCTCGATGAGATCTACGCGTACCGATCGACCCGCAAGCGCGCTCATCACAGTACGTAAAGACTTCGCTGTACGTCCGTTGCGACCGATTACCTTGCCAATGTCTTCTGGATTGACATTAACTTCTAGGGTTGTTCCCCGACGATGTGTTTTTTCGCTTACCTTTACATCGTCTGGGTTATCAACAATTCCCTTGACGAGATGTTCTAAAGCTTCGTCCAACATAATTACTCTACTGCGGGAGTTTCTTCAGCCACTGGAGCTGCTTCTTCCACTACTGAAGAGTCAGCAACTGCTTCTGGAGTTTCAGCAACAGCTTCCGCTACCGGCTCGGACACTTCTGAAACCGGATCAGATGCAACAGGAGTTTCTTCCTTAGGTGCTGACTTTTCCGCTAAGCGATCTTGCGCCTTCTTCTTTAAAGTTGTTGCGCCATCCGATGGTTCATTTGCGGCAGCTTTTACGGCAGCTTCGTAGCGAACCTTTTTATCTTCGCGAGCTGGAATTGTTTTCAAAGTTCCTTCAGTTCCTGGCAGGCCTTTGAATTTTTGCCAGTCACCAGTGATTTTCAAAATTGCGGTAACAGCTTCAGTTGGTTGTGCACCGATTTTTAACCAATGTTGTGCCCGCTCTGAATTCACCTCTATGTATGAAGGATCTGAACTTGGAACGTAGCGACCAATTTCTTCAATTGATAATCCGTTACGCGCCTTCTTTTCATCTGTTACAACGATGCGGAAATATGGTGTGCGAATCTTGCCCTTGCGCATCAAGCGAATCTTTGTTGCCAAAGTTTTATTACTCCTAATTTATTCGCACTTTATTTAACGCTGCAGTGGGTGCGCAGCAAATAAATAAATTGCATTATTTATATTGTTCGAGAACGGTTAGAGGGTCCGCGCTCAGGTGGCCAATTCTGCCAGCGCGGGCTCAGATAACGAAATTAGCGCCTAGCGCCCCTCTTCTTGGGCTCGTTTCGCGGGATTTCCAGAGCGGGATTTCTTCTTCTGGTTCGTGTGGTTCGTTTGATTCGATTGGCGGATAGGATTTTTCTGAATCTGTGGTGCGCCTGCCATGCCGGGCAAACCACCACTTCTCATCTGTTTCATCGCCTTTTGGGCTGCGCCAAATCGATCTACCAAATTATTTACATCTTTAACTTCGTGCCCGGAACCCTTTGCAATTCGAACTCGGCGAGAACCATTTAAAATTTTCGGATTGTTACGCTCGGCAAAAGTCATAGATTGAATTATCGATTTCGCTTTGATGATTTCGCGCTCATCAAAATTTTCTATCTGTTTTTTCATCTTTTGATTTCCCGGCAGCATTCCAAGCAATTTAGTCATAGATCCCATATTTGCCATTGCCTGTAGTTGCTCAAGGAAGTCTTCAAAAGTGAAACTTTCACCGGATGAAAATTTTGCCTCAAGCTTTTGAGCAGTTTCGGTACCAATTGCTTTTTTGGCTTGCTCGGCCAAACTTTGGACATCGCCAAGTCCAAGTATTCGCTGTGCCATTCGATCTGGATAGAAGAGATCGAAGTCAGAGATCTTCTCGCCAGTAGAAGCAAAGAAAATAGGTTTTCCGGTTACGGATGCAATTGATAGCGCAGCGCCACCGCGAGCATCGCCATCTAATTTGGTTAGCACTAGACCATCTATACCGACGCCTTCGTTGAAAGCCTTCGCCGTTTTAACTGCATCTTGGCCAATCATGGAATCGACTACGAAAAGAACTTCATCTGGTGAAATTACGTTACGAATATCTTTCGCCTGCGTCATCATTTCTTCGTCGACACCAAGGCGACCGGCAGTATCTACAATTACTAAATTATGTAATTTCTGTCTAGCAAAATCTAAGCCAGATTTTGCAACTGAGATTGGATCACCTTGGCCATTACCGGGCTCGGGTGCAAAAACTGGAACTTTAATTTGCTCCCCAATTACTTGAAGTTGGGTTACGGCATTTGGCCGCTGCAAATCGCACGCTATTAAAATTGGCGTATTTCCCTGATCCAAGAAATATTTTGCAAGTTTTCCAGCAAGCGTTGTCTTTCCGGCACCTTGCAAACCAGTCAACATAATTACCGTCGGTGGGTTTTTAGCGAATCGAATTCGGCGAGCTGTGGCGCCCAATAGCAAAGTGAGTTCACTTTGAATTAATTCAAATATTGCGGTGGCTGGATTGCTTCCGGCTTGCATATTTGGCAGCAGCTCAAGAGCTTTGCCTTCGGTCTTATTTACAAAATCTTCAACTACATCTAAGGCAACGTCGGAATCTAATAAAGCAGATCTAATTTCAGAGAATTTTTCCTTGATATCTGAGGTAGAAAGCTT
>CAYFKK010000006.1:10323-10854 GCA_964343655.1 uncultured Actinomycetes bacterium
CTCTCAAAATTGAGATCGCGCGGCAGTCTACTAGCGTTCTAAATTGCGGCTGAACCTCTTTCGCCAGTTCGAACCCGCACAATTTCATCAACTGGTGAAACCCATACTTTTCCATCCCCGATTGATCCAGTTGAAGCGGTCTTAACAATCACTTCAATAACTGAATCAACTTTCTCATCAGCAACTACAACTTCAAGTTTTACCTTTGATAACAGGGTGACTCGATATTCGGCGCCACGATAAACCTCAGTATGGCCGCCCTGTCTACCAAAGCCTTGAACTTCGGAAACCGTCATACCTTGCACGCCTTCGGCTTGAAGCGCATCTTTTACGGTTTCAAGTTTTTGCGGTTTTAATATTGCTGTAATTAATTTCATCGGGTCACCTCCATGTATGCAGTTTCAGCATGTTGATTTGAATCGATTCCATATATTTCGGCTGCTTCAGAGACTCTAAAGCCAATCGTCTTATTGATGATAAAGCCAACTACCAGCGTAACCAAGAACGAGTAAGCCAAAACGAAGGTAGCAC
>CAYFKK010000006.1:10864-18382 GCA_964343655.1 uncultured Actinomycetes bacterium
ATCAAATCCGCCACCATTGAAAAGTCCCTTCAATCCAATTTCATTAACTGCCTTTGAACCAAAAAAGCCAATTGAGATACAGCCCCAGAGCCCTCCGACTAAGTGAACCCCGACCACATCAAGCGAATCGTCGAAATTGAATTTGAACTTTAAACCAACTGACAACGCGCATACAACACCGGCGATGAAACCAATGATTGCTGCGGCAATCGGCGTCACGAATGCACAAGCAGGGGTAATTGCTACCAATCCTGCAACCACACCAGATGCGGCACCCAGTGAAGTTGGTCGTCCGTCTCGAATTTTTTCAAGTACTAACCATCCAATTAGCGCAGCTCCGGTTGCAACTTGCGTGTTAAGTAGAGCTAGAGCTGCAATTCCATTGGCTGCTAGAGCTGATCCAGCATTAAAACCAAACCAGCCAAACCAAAGTAGTCCGGAACCTAATAGCACCAGCGGAAGTGAATGCGGGCGCATATTTTCTTTTCGCCAACCAATTCTTTTTCCAAGGATGATGGCAAGAGCCAATCCAGCAGCGCCAGCATTTATGTGTACTGCAGTTCCACCTGCGAAATCTTGCACACCTTGACCCGCTAAAAATCCAACACCGTGCAAGGTGTCACCAATTTTGTCACCAAAGTCAAAAACCCAATGTGCCACTGGGAAGTAAACAAGGGTTGACCAAACTACAACGAATAGCGCCCAAGCTGAGAATTTAGTCCGATCTGCGATTGCACCAGAAATTAGCGCCGGTGTAATTATGGCAAACATCAATTGAAATGCTGCAAAAACCAGAACCGGAATCGGATATTGGCCGCCATTATTTGTAAATTCAGTAACCAATTTTTCTAAATTTCCAAAGCTAAATTCGCCGTACCAAGGTGATTCGCCGTTATGGCCGAATGCCAGGTTGTATCCGAATACAACCCAGAGAACACTGACGATGCCAATTGTTAAGAATGACATCATCATCATGTTTAAGACGCTCTTGCTTCGAACCATTCCACCATAGAAAAATGCCAAGCCAGGTGTCATCAGCAAAACCAGAGCGGTGCTAGCTAGTACCCATGCGGTGTCTCCCGCGTTTAATGCAATGTCCATGCGCAGAAGATGCATGGTTGGTGTTTCAGGAAATAAGTGAATTTATGTACGTTGTGTTAACAAATGGCGCAAAATTGTTAACTTTTTCGCCATTTCCGACCCATTTAATCGGGATGTCGAACCGTTTCTCGATAGCCAGCGCGATTCCACCCTTTGCGCTGCCATCAGTCTTGGTCAAAATTATTCCAGTTACATCAACGGCTTCGGTGAAAACTTCAGCTTGAGCTAATCCATTTTGACCTGTGGTGGCATCGATTACCAAAAACACTTCCGATACTTGCGCACTTTTTTCGATCACGCGTTTTACCTTGCCAAGTTCGGCCATCAAATCTGATTTGTTATGAAGACGACCCGCAGTATCAATAATTAAATTATCAAATCCGGAACCATATTTTTTTAGCGCTTCGAACGCCACTGATGCGGGGTCACCATTTGGTGGGCCAGCAACGACCTCAATGTTTAAATTTGCCCCCCAAGTTTTGAGTTGATCTACAGCTGCGGCTCGAAATGTATCGGCAGCCGCCAACAAGTTTTTCCCAGGTAGTGCATTTGCCAATTTAGCTGCACTGGTCGTTTTCCCAGTTCCATTTACCCCCACAATTAAAATCACTCCAGATTTTGTATCTCGTGGCTTCGTGGATAAGTGAGAATCCAGAATCGACATTAAGGCCATTTCTGGTTGATCTTTTATTTTTTTGGCTTCGCCAATGATTTCGGAAGTTAACTCTCGACCCAAATCTGATTCAAGTAAAGATTTTTCTAATTCAGTCCAATCAGAATCGGCAATTTGCGCATTGCCAGTGAATTTAGAAATTAATTTACTGAACAATCCCATTTATGCAGTTTCAACTTCACGAAGGCGCTGGGATATAACCTCAGTTACGCCATCGCCGCGCATAGTTACGCCGTAAAGCGCATCAGCAATTTCCATGGTGCGCTTTTGGTGGGTAATGATAATTAATTGTGAATTTTCACGAAGGTCTTCTAACACTCCGAGTAGTCGGCCCAAATTCACGTCATCAAGCGCTGCCTCGACTTCGTCAAGTACATAAAACGGACTTGGACGTGATTTGAAAATTGCAACCATCAGCGCAACAACCGTCAAAGATTTCTCGCCACCCGAAAGAAGTGAAAGCCGCTTTAATCTCTTTCCTGGTGGTCTAGCTTCAATATCTACGCCTGTAATTAATGGATTATCTGGATCGGTCAAAATTAATCGACCATCGCCGCCTGGGAATAATCTTTCAAACACAGCGCTGAAGTGCTTAGCGGTGTCTTCGTACGCTTCCATGAAAATAGTTTGAACACGATCGTCTACTTCCTTAACAATATCTAGTAGATCTTTCTTGGTTCGTTTTAAGTCTTCAACTTGTTCGGTTAAATATTTCAAACGTTCTTCGACTTCGTTGTATTCTTCAAGTGCCATCGGATTTATTTTGCCAAGCAATGTCAATTGTTTTTCAACTTGGGTTAATCGCTTTTCTTGCTGATCGCGACGGTACGGAACTAAGTCGCCCTCTATGATTCGGCCATCTTCAGATTCAATAAAGGTTGGCACGTCACGATGTGGACCATATTCCTCTTTTAGGGTCTGGATATCTAACGAAAATTCTTCTAATACCTTGGTTTGCAAGTTTTCTAACCGCATTCGCTGTTCTGCGCGGGCAATTTCATCTCGATGAACACTGGAAGTTAACTGTTCTAATTCCGAAGTAAGTTCTCGATTGCGTTGACGAATCGTTAATGTTTCTCCTTCCCGGATTGTCCGGGATTCTTCTAATCTAGAACGTTCCGTGCCAGATTTAGAAATTGATCTTTCGATATGAATTAAAGTTTCATAGGCAGCTTGCGCAATTAATTGTGAAATTTCCGCACCTAGTACTCGATTTGCCCGGCGTGAAATTGCGGTTTCATTAGCTAAACGCTCGGCAGCTGCCGCCTGTTCTAATTCAAATGCGCGCGTTGCAATTGAATTAACTCGTTCCTCGCTGGTGCGAACGGCCAGTCTGGCTTCAACCTCTACACTCCGCGCTGCAGTTAACTTTTCACGTAACTGTTCGGCAATTGCGTGGTCTGGTTCTTCGATAACTCCAGTCTGCCCAACTTGGCTCTTGGCAATCTCCAATTCGCGTTGATCGCTAGCTCGCTCGGCTTCAGCTTCTTGAATCGCTAAATTCAATCTTTCAACTTCCGCGGTTGCTGATTTCGAATTTTGGCTTGCAACTGCCAATTGCTCTGTTAAAGCTGAAATTCGCGCATCAGAATCATTTAATTTGGCAAGTGCTTGATCATATTCGCTCTGTTTATTTGAGAGGACATGGGAAGCATTTGAAAGTTCAAAAGTTAACCGCTCAACATCATGATTCGCCTTTTCCAGTTCAGTTTCGACCTCAGTGATTAAGGCTTGGATTTCGACTAAAGAACTTGCGTTTTTAGCACCGCCCCGAGCTCTGGATTTCGAAATCAAATCGCCATCGCGAGTTACAACGATTAATTCTGGATTATTTTTAATTATTTCAGCAGCATCACGAATCGCCTCAACAAAAACTGTTTTACCAATCATTTCACTCAACAAGTCAGAGATTTGACTTGATTTCACGAAATCAGAAAGCGGTGTTAAGCCTGTCGGAACATTTTGATTTGAACGTGAACCACTAGTGACCAAGACTTCAGCTTGGCCGAGATTTTGATTTCGTAACGTAGTTATCGCCATTACTGCGGCGGCAAGATCTTGCACCACAATGGCGTCAGCTAATGAACCGAGCGCTGCTGCAACTGCTGCTTCGAAACCACGTTCAATTTCAATCAAAGATGCGACCGAACCCAAAATATTTACACCGTGTGAGTCGCTGATAAGTTCCTTGGCTCCATTTGGTGCAGCGCTGGTTAACTTTAGTGCCTCTAATTTTGCTTCGAGTGCATGGCGTTTCTTATCCGAAGCTCGCTCTTGTTCTTGTAGTTTTTCAAACTGTCCTTTAGCAATCGCTAAGGAATTTTTTGCAACTTCGAAATTGGAATCTAATCCCTGTTCCCCTGAATCCGCACTGGCAATTTCTAATTCAAAATTTGCATAATCACGTTGTGCGCTTTCAACTCGCTCTTGGGCGTCGCTTCGAGCTTTAGTTAAACGTGCAATCTCTTGACCCATCGCTTCGATTCGAGCCGCTAATGATTTGACGTGGCCTTCTTGGCGCGCGGTACCTTCACGTTGATCAGCGATAGCACGCAGTGTGGCAGCGATTCGGTCTTCTTCGTTTTTTACCTCGGTTTCAAGATTTCGCAAATTTAAAATGGCTTGATTGAGTTCGTTCTGTTTTTCAACTAAACCTTGGCGCAAGGTATTTTCTTCTGCTCTTAACGTTGCAGCTTCAGCTTCAATTAATTCTGGATCTCGACCTGGAGTAATTTCAACTTCTTGAGCCAAAAATTTAGTTCGTTCTTGCGCCAACTGAGCTGTGCCGCGGAATTTTTCGCGAAGTCCGGTTAATGCGTAATAAGTTTCTTGTGCCTTTAAAAGAAGTGGACCTTCGAAGGCTGCCTCAGCATCAAGTGCCGCTTCCCGCTCACGAACTTTTTCTAAATCAGATTCAACAATGTTTCGACGTTCACGAAGAGCATTTTCGTCTGCAATTTCAGTAGAAAATACCTTTTCCATAGAAATGTAATCATCGGCAAGCAAGCGCAACTTCACGTCACGCATATCTGCCTGAATAATTGCGGCTTTTTTCGCGACTTCAGCTTGTCGACCAAGTGGTTTAAGTTGTCGGCGTAATTCAACTGTTAAATCCTGAACTCGAGCCATGTTTGCCTGCATCGAATCCAGTTTGCGTAGCGCTTTTTCTTTTCGCTTTCGATGTTTTAAAACTCCAGCTGCTTCTTCGATGAAAGCGCGCCTCTCCTCTGGCGTTGCCATCAAAATTCTTTCTAACTGGCCTTGTCCCACAATTACGTGCATTTCTCGCCCGATGCCGGAATCGCTCAACAATTCTTGAATGTCTAATAATCGAGATGCCTCACCATTTATTTGATATTCACTTTGTCCGTTCCGGAACAGGATTCGAGTAATCGTTACTTCCGAATAGTCAATTGGCAATGCACCATCTGTGTTATCAATGGTTACCGCAACTTCGGCGCGACCTAATGGTGCCCGCCCACTAGTTCCAGCGAAAATTACATCTTCCATCTTTCCGCCGCGCAAAGATTTCGCGCCCTGTTCTCCCATTACCCAAGAAAGAGCGTCAACAACATTTGATTTACCAGAACCGTTTGGGCCAACTACGCAAGTAATTCCTGGTTCTAACCGCAGGGTCGTCGAAGAGGCAAAGGATTTAAATCCTTTGAGCGTGATGCTCTTCAAATACATGCGCCAAACCTATCTTTTTTGGCATCTCGGACAGAGGTGCGACGAGCGGTTTGCGAAGGCAATTCTTTGAATTTCCCGCCCGCATCTGCGACATGGCTCACCCTCGCGGCCATAAACCTTCAACCTCCGCTCGAAATAGCCACTCTCCCCGTTCACATTTATATAGAGATCATCGAAGGAAGTTCCGCCCTCCTTTAATGCTGCTTTCATAACTTGTTTTGATTTTCGAAGTAGATTTTCAATCTCAGAAAGATTCAGATTTTGAGTAGAAGTTTCGGGATGAATTTGAGCCATCCAAAGCGCTTCATCAGCGTAAATGTTTCCAATCCCACTCAACATACTTTGATCTAGAAGAACTTTCTTAATCTGAGTATTTCGCTTTGATATCTCTGCAGATACCTTTTTTATCGAAAATTTAGAATCAAAAAGGTCAGGTGCGATATGCGCTGCTAATTCGGGAATTCCGTTTGTCGTGCGAGAGACTGCTAGCCAGCCAAAAGTGCGCTGATCTATAAATCTTAATTCCCGCCCATTTTTTAACTCAAATACTGCTCGGGCATGTTTCTCGCGAGGGCTCCTATTAGGTTGCACTAGAAATTGACCACTCATACCAAGGTGAGCGACCAAGACTTCAGGGCGATTAAATTCAAGCCATAAAAATTTACCGCGCCGATTAACTTTCGCTATTTTCGCGCCATCAAATATCGAGATTGGAATTTCGCCGCGAACTGCACGCGGATGAAGTTGCTCGCTGCGCTTTATTTTCTCGCCACTCACCCATTTTTCAAGGCCAGCGCGAACTGTTTCTACTTCAGGAAGTTCTGGCATTTAATATTTCAAATGCCGTACGAGCAGCGGCTTGTTCCGCCTCGCGCTTGCTCTTACCGCTCCCGGTTGCAATTGCTTCGCCACCAACGATTGCAGTGGCAACAAAACTTTTATCGTGATCAGGTCCAGATTCACTTATTTGATATTCCGGCAAAGAAATTTGGCGAGCTGCTGCCAACTCCTGAAGCGCAGTCTTGCCATCGAGCCCAGCGCCCTGACTCTTGGCAACTTCAATTGTTGGGGTAATTAAATTCAAAATTACTCTAGCGGTATCGGTAAAGCCATGATTTAAATAAATTGCACCAAACAGCGCCTCGAGTGAATCAGCTAACAAAGAATTTTTATCACGACCGCCGGTGATCTCTTCGCCTTTTCCAATTCGCATGTATTGACCAAGATTTAATTCTCGGGCGATATCAGCCAGCGCGCGCATATTTACGATGCCAGATCGCAATGGTGAAAGTTTTGATTCATCTAAATCGGGATATCGGGTGTACAACTCTTCGGTTACAACCAATCCTAAAACTGCATCACCTAAAAATTCTAAGCGCTCATTATTGGCTGAAACGTTATTTTCATAAGCAAATGAGCGGTGAGTAAATGCCAACTCAAGCAATTGTGGGTTTACATCTACCCCAAGCCGCGCGATTAATTGCGCGAACAATTATTAAACCTCTACGACTTGGCGACGGTTGTATGTGCCACAAGTTGGGCACGCAGTATGAGTCAACTTAGGTTGCTGACATTGTGGGCAGTTAGCTAGAGAGGCAGCGGTAGTTTTCCATTGACTACGACGTGAACGAGTCTTCGAACGAGACATCTTTCGCTTTGGTACTGGCACTGGTCCTGCTCCTTCTAAATAAAAATTAAATCAACTGCGGGCGAGAATTATCTCCGATAGCCCTTATTTTGTGAAATCGAGGCCTTCCAGCCCTTTCCAGCGAGCGTCAATTACTTCATGTGCATGGTCTTCGGGCAGATCTGACCACTTAATTCCGCAACCAGAACACAATCCTTCGCAATCTTCATCGCAAAGTGGGTTGATTGGTAGCGAAAGCACAATTGCATCTCTAATGGGACTTTCTAAATCAATTAAATCGCCTTCCATCAGCAATTCGTCATCATCTTCAACATCGGGATTATTTTTATAAGAAAAAAGTTCTTGAAAAGCTTTATCTAACGTTAGATTGATTGGATCAAGACAGCGAATGCACTCGCCTTTTGCA
>CAYFKK010000007.1:0-10228 GCA_964343655.1 uncultured Actinomycetes bacterium
GGGCAATTTTCAAAATCGGCCATCCGACTTGGTGATAAGCGAATCTCATTCATTAACCTGACTCTATCTAAGTGGTCTGACTGCTTTAGGATAGGCGCGTGTTGTCAGATGGGAAATTCAATTACGGGGATCGAGTTCAATTAACCGATTCAAAGGGCAAGCAATATAGTTTCAATTTAACTCCTGGAAAGGAGTTTCACACCCACAAAGGGTGGATTAACCACGATGATTTGGTAGGCATGTATGAAGGTAGCGTTGTAGCTACCGGCGGAGGATTGAAATTTACTGCGTTTAAACCGTTGCTCTCAGACTATGTACTTTCGATGCCCCGTAGCGCGACCATCATTTATCCAAAGGATTCAGCGTTAATACTTGGATTCGCCGATATTTATCCCGGAGCAAAGGTTTTAGAGGCGGGAGTTGGTTCGGGAGCTTTAACCATTTCGTTGTTACGTGCCGTAGGGCCTACTGGTTTAGTTCATTCAATCGAAAAACGTGAGGAATTTGCCGCAAATGCGTCAAACAATGTGGAGCATTATTTCGGCGGTATTCCGGAAAATTGGAAATTGACTTTAGGGGTTTTGGAAGAACAGAATTTATCTGAAAAATATGATCGCGTAATTTTGGATATGTTGACACCTTGGGAAGGTATTGAAATTTCGGCTAAGGTACTTCGACCGGGCGGGGTTTATCTGGCCTATGTTGCAACCACAACACAGCTTTCCAATGTTGCCGAAGCGTTGAAATCCGATGGTCGGTTTACCGAACCCGAAAGCATGGAGTCCTTGGTGCGCGGTTGGCATCATGAAGGATTAGCAGTTCGCCCACAACACCGGATGATTGGGCATACGGGATTTCTCATTTGGGCCAGAAGAATTGCACCAGATGCACAAGTTTTGGCAAGACGTCGTAGACCATCTAAGGGGGCATACGGTGTCGGAGAAGAATGAAAGATTAATTAATCTCGCAATTGCCTTAATTTCAGCTAAACGACCATTATCTAAAGAACAAATTTTTCGATCAATTGAAGGCTATTCAGGTAACCAAGAAGCCAAAGATCGAATGTTTGAACGCGACAAAGAGGCACTCAAATCATTAGGGATCGATATCACCATCGCCCCGATAGATCGCCTATTCGATGATGAAGTTGGGTATCAAATAACCGAAAAAGATTACGCAGTTTCTTTTGGGGATTTGAGCGCCAAAGAAGTTGGATTCTTAACTGTTGCAGCCAAAATTTGGGAAGAGACCGCATTGGCTGAATCAGCAAAAGAGATTCTTAGGCGTCTTCATTCACTCGGGGTAGGTGCTGAGATTGAGTTAGGTCCGATTTATCAAAAGCCATCTACTCTTACCGAGATTTTGGATGCGATTTATTCGGACAATTGCGTTTCATTTAGCTACACCAATGAAGAGAGTGTCAGTGAAACACGCCGGTTAGCGCCATTTGCGATCTCAAGTAATCAGGGGCTTTGGTATGTTCATGGAAAGGATTTAGACCTGAATTCTCAGCGCACTTTCCGATTAGATCGGTTTGCAAGTTCCATTGAGAAGATTGATTTACGAATAGATAAACCAAAAGATTTTCAAGTGCCTACTTTTATAGAAGGAAAAGTAACTGCGAAGATCAAACTCCGACGAGACTTAGCAAATACTCTTCGTTCAAAGGCGATCGAGATCATCCATGGGGAAGATTGGGACATCGCAACTGTCGATTTCCCTTCGAGGGATTCGGCTCTCTTTGAAATTCTCTGGCACGGGAATAATGTTGAAATTATTGAACCAGTAGAACTGCGAAATACCTTAGTTCAAAGACTCGATGAGGTTATTAAAGATCATGTCTGACAAATCGCTTGCCCGATTGGTTGATTTGGTTCCCTACATCTCAACTCACCAAGGCGTTCATGTTACGGAGTTGGCACGCGTATTCGATGTATCGGTTAAACAAATTGAGCAAGATTTGATGACCTTGTTTATGTGTGGTTATCCGTTCTACCAGCCAATGGAAGTAAATTTCGAAGACGGTGAAGTAACGATTGCAAATGCAGATGAATTAGCTCGAGTGCGGAAATTCTCCAAAACCGAGGTAGTTTCGCTATTAATTGGATTAAATTCGCTTCAAATTTCTGATCCGGAACTTGAACAACTCAAGATTAAGTTAAGCAATTTTCTTAAACCGCTTGATTTTCAAAATCCTCCTAAAGATTTGAAGATTTACTTCGACGCGATTTCTCGAAACGAAATAATTGAGATTAGCTATATATCCATAGATCGGGATCAAGTCTCAAACCGTCAAGTGATTCCATTTGGCTTATACACAGACGGTGGAGCTACATATTTAAGATCTTTTTGTTTACTGACTAGAGCAGACAGAACTTTCAGAATCGATCGGATTGTTGATGCAAAAATTGTTGGGAAAGGCGACACATCTAATATTTCAGATAGCGTTCCAAACTACTCTGGGAAATCTTTCGTTGAAATAAAGCGAAATCGTAGATTTGTCCTTGAATATTTTCAAAGTAAAAATGAGGAAATCTCGTTTTATAGTGATGTGTGGTTTATAAAGAGCGTAATGGCGATGGCCGGGTCCGTGAAGGTAAAAGACGGCGCACTAAAAGCGGAAATTGCCCGACGGGCAGAGCAGGCCCGAGCCCTATATGATTAAGCCACATAAAGAGGAGAGTAAATGTTTCTGCGCGAACCTAGCCATATTATTATTTTAATTCTTGTTCTAGTCGTTCTCTTTGGCGCAAAAAGATTGCCTGATTCTGCAAAATCTCTGGCGCGATCACTTAAAATTTTCAAGAGTGAATTGAAGGATGACGGCAAAAATATAAAAGACGAAGAAAATAGTTAATTCCAACTCTGCCAAATAGCGAATTGATGAAAAACGAAGGGCGGATGCCGCTTCTATCTCACTTGCAAGAGTTTCGAAAGCGTACCTTTAAATCGGCGGCTTGGGTCTTAATTGGTTCTATATTTGGTTGGATCTATTACAACCAGATTATTAAAGTATTGGCGCTACCTGTCTGCGACTTGAATCTGGCTCAGGCAAACGGGGATACAAACTGTGGTTCGCTCTACATCAATGGCGTCTTAGGTCCATTAAATCTGCAAATTAAAGTAGCTCTACTTTCCGGTTTAATTATCACAGCGCCATTTTGGCTTTATCAAATTTGGGCTTATATAGCACCCGGCTTACACATGCACGAGAGGCGACGGTCAATCTTTTTTCTGATTGCAGCAACACCTTTTTTCACCGCTGGTGTATTTTTAGGATACAAAATCCTTCCAATAGCTATTCGAGTACTCTTCGGTTTCACTCCTAATTCACTTACTAATTTGATCCGTTTTGACGACTATTTGGATTTCGTTCTTCGATTGATTTTGCTCTTTGGATTAGCATTCGAATTGCCGGTTTTTTTGTTGACGCTCAATTTAATCGGTTTTGTTTCTGGCAAATCAATTCTAAAACCTTGGCGAATTTGGATATTCGGAATTACCTTTTTCGTGGCAGCTTTTACGCCAACTGCCGATCCGCTTACGATGGGCTTGTTAGCCTTACCATTAATTTTGTTGTATTTCGTCGCGGGCGGAATCGCTCTGCTTAATGATCGACGTAAAAATGTGGCTCGTAGCAGTTAATCCAACTTCTGGGCAGGGGCAAGGCGCAATAATTGCTCAAGAAGTTACCAATTACCTGGCAGCACAAAATCAGGAATATAGATTAATAACCGGAATCAATGCTCAAAATCTCATTAAGAATTTGGAGACAGTAGCAAATTCAGGCGACATGATAATTGCCGTAGGTGGCGATGGATTGATTCATAACGTCTTGCAATTTGCAGTTCCTTCAAAGCTGCCCATCTTGGCGGTACCGGCTGGAACCGGTAATGATTTCGTCCGAAGTTTAGGTTGGAATCTTTCACATCGTCTTGAAATGATTTGGCACGCTATCAATCATCCACCGATTGAAATCGATCTTGGTTGCGTTGATGGTGAGTATTTTGGGGCTGTACTTTCAACAGGATTTGATTCGATCGTAAATGAACGAGCCAATCGATTGAAATGGCCGACCGGTCCTCAAAAATACAATCTATCGATTGCGTTAGAATTAGCAAAATTTAGACCAAAGCTCTACGAGATTGAAATTGATGGTAAACAACTTCAGCGCGAAGCAATGCTGATTGCCATTGGAAATGGAAACTCTTATGGCGGTGGAATGAAAGTTTGCCCTAGTGCACGTAATGATGATGGATTATTTGAAATCATGATTTTGAATCCAATTTCAAAATTTGAATTTATCCGGGTATTTCCGACCGTGTATAGCGGTGACCACGTTACTCATCCTAAAGTGGAGGTTTTTCAGGCAAAATCCATTAGCATTTTTTCGGATGCGATTGCTTACGCAGATGGTGAACGAATTGGTCCATTGCCAATTAATGCGTCGGTAGTTTCCAAATGCTTGAAAACTTGGTCAGCGTGACTACGCCGGCCGAAAGATATGCGGCAGCCAAACGTCGCAGTGCTTCACATTTAACAAATCAATTTGCGGAGAGTTTTGATTTTCCATTTGACGATTTCCAAATTGAAGGCTGTCGCGAGATTGAGGCAGGTAATGGAGTTTTAATTGCAGCTCCAACTGGCGCGGGCAAAACCATCGTTGGCGAATTTGCCGCCTTTTTGGCCCTTCAAAAGGGTCGTAAGTGTTTTTATACAACACCGATAAAAGCACTTTCAAATCAAAAATATCAAGAATTTGTCAATCGATTCGGCGATGAAAATGTAGGACTTCTCACCGGCGACACCAACATAAATAGTGAAGCACCATTAATGGTTATGACAACTGAAGTTCTTCGAAATATGCTCTATGCAAATTCAAGTTCGCTTAAAAATCTTGGCTATGTGGTAATGGATGAAGTCCATTATTTAGCAGATAAATTCCGAGGTGCTGTTTGGGAAGAAGTTTTAATCCATTTAATGGAAAGTGTTCAAGTAATCTCGCTTAGCGCGACAGTTTCAAACGCAGAGGAGTTTGGAGATTGGTTGCAGACTATTCGGGGAAATACCAAGGTCATAGTTACTGAAAATCGACCGGTACCGCTTTATCAACACATCTTTATGGGGAACCGACTTTTGGAACTTTTTGATCAATCAGGCAGCATTTCAAAAGAGGTGCTCCGGCAAGAACGCGAAGCATTTCGCCGAAATTCCAGAACTTACGTGGGCCGAAATCGCCAGAATGACTCAGATCGAAATCGAATAACGAGATCAGAAATTATCGGAAAATTGCAACGGGAGAACCTGCTCCCAGCAATCACTTTCATATTCTCAAGACAAGGTTGTGATTCTGCGGTTAAGCAGTGTCTATCTGATGGGTTACGGCTTACAAATTCGCAGGAACGTGAAGAGATAAATCGAACGGCACATCGTTATACCCAAAATATTAATGAAGAAGATTTGCTGGCATTAAATCACGATGAATGGTTAGCTGCATTGGAACGGGGCATCGCAGCCCATCACGCCGGGCTATTACCATTGTTTAAATCTTGTATCGAAGATTTATTTCAAAGAGGTTTACTTAAAGCTATCTTTGCAACTGAAACTTTAGCGCTTGGGATAAATATGCCAGCCAAAACTGTTCTATTAGAGAAATTGACAAAATGGAATGGTGAAGCACATGTGCAAATTAGTCCTGGGGAATATACGCAATTAACAGGTCGGGCAGGTCGTCGTGGCATCGATATTGAAGGCAATGCGATTGTGATCTGGTCGCCGACAACAGATTCATCATCGATTGCCGGATTAGCTACAACTAGAACGTATCCGCTACGTTCATCTTTTTCACCAACATACAACATGTCAATAAATCTCCTCGACCGTTATGGACGTGACCGAGCTCGAGGTTCGCTGGAATCATCTTTTGCACAATTTCAAGCCGATCGAGCCGTGGTTGGCCTGAACCGTCAGATTGCAAAAAATAGCGCTGCAATATCTGAATTTAAGATCGAAAACCTTTGTCACTTGGGAAATTTCGCCGAATATGCAAAATTGCGCCGAGAAATCAAACAGTGCGAAATTCTATTATCGAAGAGATCGAAAATTGATAAACGCCAACGGGTCCATTTGGAACAGGAATTAGGCAACTATCGCAAACAACTGCGAATTCACGTCTGTCATTCCTGTAATGATCGTGAAGAACACGCCCGAATTGCCGAGCGGGCCGATCGATTAATTAGAGAAAATGATGGATTGCTTTCGAGAGTTGAAAATCGAACCAACGTTATTGCCCGAACTTTTGACCAAGTCTGTTCGATTCTACATAGATTGGGTTATTTAACAGATTTTGAAGTTACTCAAAATGGCCGATTACTCTCTAAAATATACGGCGAGGCAGATTTAACGATTGCGGAAACCATTCGCGCCGGAATTTTAAATAGATTGTCAGAACTTGAGATGGCATCCTTGTTATCAATCTTCATTTTTGATTCAAGAAATCCGGAACCGCCAAAGATTCCGACGAAGGATTTACAAATTGCTCTCGCAGATACGATAAAGATTTGGGCCAAACTTCAAGAATTGGAAGATGAATTTAAGTTAAAACTGCAGAAGGAACCGGACTTAGGTTTTTGCTTCATCGTACATCGATGGGGAAGTGGCCACGGATTAAATAGCGTCTTACGTAATTCAGATTTGTCCGTTGGTGATTTTGTTAGGTCCATGAAGCAACTTATTGATTTACTTAATCAAGTCGCGATTGCAGAACCCACACTTCGCGATAAATGTAAATCTGCGCTAAATAAATTGGATCGCGGCGTAGTGGCAACCCTCGGGGGTGAATTATGAGTTTGTTGTTATTAGACAGCGCCTCACTTTGGTATCGAGCCTATTTTGGTATGCCAGATACTTTGGTGGCGCCAGATGGAACACCAGTTAATGCCATTCGTGGGTATTTAGATATGAGCTCTCGGCTATTAACTATGTATAAACCATCGAGATTAGTTGCTTGTATCGAAGGCGATTGGCGCCCAAGTTGGCGGGTGGAACTTTTTCCTGGTTATAAAGCAAATCGTTTAGAGGAAGATGGTGAGGGTGAAGAAGAACCAGATACTTTGGCGCCCCAAATTCCTATCTTGCTTGATCTTTTAGAAGCTTTTCAAATCCCATTAGTTGGAGTTGATGATTATGAGGCAGATGATGTGATGGCATCGTTTGCCAAACGCGAATCAGGTCCGATTCGAATCGCCACCGGCGATCGAGATCTATTCCAATTAGTAGATGATGACCTCGATGTTCAAGTTATCTATCTGGCTAAAGGGATTGGCAATCATGATTTAGTTAATCGGCAGTGGATCGAAAATAGATATGCAATCCCAGGGGATCGATATGGGTTATTTGCAATGTTTCGCGGTGATCCATCTGATGGCTTGCCTGGGGTAGTAGGTATCGGTGAAAAAGGAGCAGCTTTAATAGCAAGAAATTTCTCCAATATTGGCGATGTGGTTAACGCTGCTGAAAACGATGACGAACGGCTCACACCGGCGTTGCGCAAAAAGATTATTGCCGGGAAAGATTATCTGCGAATTGCGCCTAAATTGGTTTCATGCGCTACAGATGTTCCGCTGCCGAATATCGAATTGAAATTACCTAAGCGCCCTACGGATCTAAATCAAATTCGCGAAATTCAGGCCAAATATGCCTTAGGCGCAAGCGTTGACCGATTCATTGCTGCGCTAGGTTGGGATTGATGAAAATACATATTTTGATACCAACATTTAATGAAGCAGAGAATATATTGAAAATCTGCAACGAATTGGAGAAATTGAATTTTGTAGGAGTAGATCATAAAGTACTTGTGATTGATGATGGGTCGCCGGATCAAACCGCTGAAATAGTTACAAATCGAAATTTCAGCAAGATATCCGTGCTTCGACGTACAAAGAAATCAGGTATAGGACCAAGTTATTTAGCCGGAATCAAACAGGCAATGACCGATAAATCCACAACACATTTGGTCACAATGGACGCAGATGGATCGCATCAAATTATTGATTTGATTTCTTTGATTGATGCTGCAATCTCAATGCCAAATAAAGTGATAATTGGTTCGAGGTGGGTATCTGGAGGTCAAATAACCAATTGGCCAAAATATCGACAGTTAATCAGCAAAATTGGTACTTGGTATGCCAGCAAAATGCTTCGCATCGACATCTCTGATCTCACCGGTGGTTTTCGGGTTTATCCAATAAATTTGATCAAAAAGATCGATTTGGGTCGAATATCTTCAAATGGTTATTGTTTCCAAATTGAGATGGCATTTGCTGCAACTCAAACCGGGGCCAATTACTTAGAAGTGCCGATAAATTTCATCGAACGTAGCGCTGGGCGTTCGAAGATGAGTTGGCGAATTGCCGCTGAAGCAGTAGCTCAAGTGACACATTGGGGCTTGACGCTACGCGGCATTGGTAACGCCGATAAGTTACATTATGTTAAGTAGTCTGGAACTCAGATACCGGCGGGCAGGAACAGATTAGATTTCGATCCCCATGCGCCCCATCCACTCGCCCAACCATTGGCCAGTATTTATTTCGAGTTCCCATGAGTGAGGAGTTTGCAGTTAAACCCGCTGGAAAGGCAGCAACTTCACGAGAGTAAGGCGCCGCCCATTCCTTTTTAAGAAGCGCAGATGCAGTATGAGGCGCATTTCGAAGTGCGCTCTCCTCCACCATTATATTTCCGCTTCGAATTTCATTGATTTCGATTGCGATCTGTCGCATTGCAGAGATAAATCTTTCTATTTCAATTAAATCTTCGGATTCAGTTGGTTCCACCATCAATGTTCCCGGAACTGGAAAACTCATAGTTGGAGCATGAAACCCAAAATCCATCAGGCGTTTAGCAATATCGTCGACTGTGACGCCAGTTTCTTTGGTAATTGTTCGCAAATCTAAGATACATTCATGAGCAACCAATGAATTCTTTCCGGTGTAAAGAATCGGAAAATCATCTTTAAGCTCGTTTGCGATGTAATTAGCTGACAAAATTGCTAGTGAAGTTGCCTTCGTTAATCCATCGCCGCCCATCATCGCTATATAGGACCAGGAAATTGGCAAAATACTTGCCGAACCATAAGGCGCAGCTGATATTGGTCCAGGTCCGGTATCTGGCCCGCAATCTGGATCTAATGGATGGTTTGGTAGATATGGCGCTAAATGAGATTTAGAAATTACCGGTCCAACACCAGGACCTCCACCGCCATGTGGGATGCAAAATGTTTTATGCAAATTTAGATGAGAAACATCCGCACCGAATTTTCCCGGTTTAGCTAAACCTACTAAAGCATTTAAATTTGCGCCATCTACATAAACTTGCCCGCCTGCTGTATGTACCATTTCACAAATTTCTGAAATCGCGTCTTCAAAAACGCCGTGGGTTGAAGGATAAGTAATCATAAGGGCTGCTAATTCAATGGCGTATTTATCAATTTTAGATTTTAAATCAGCTAACGAAACATTACCCTGTTCATCACATTCAACTACCACTACTTGCATGCCAGCCATAACCGCACTAGCTGCATTAGTTCCATGTGCGCTTGATGGAATCAAACAAATCTTTCGATCTTTTCCGTTATTTGAATCAAGATATTGCCGAATTGCCAATAGACCAGCGAATTCGCCTTGCGAACCTGCGTTCGGTTGAAGTGAAACTGCGTCATAACCGGTGATATCAATTAAAAATTGCGATAATTCCAAAATCAATCTTCTAGTACCTGCCGAATCTGTTTTTGGCGAGAACGGATGGAGGTTTGCAAATTCAGGCCAAGTTACTGCTTCCATTTCTGTTGTTGCATTAAGTTTCATAGTGCACGATCCAAGCGGAATCATGGTTCGATCCAGGGCCAAATCACGATCTGCCAGCGTCCGCAAATATCGCAACATCGCGGTTTCGTTATGTAATGTATTAAATATCGGGTGCGTTAGAAATTCTGAATTGCGCTTTAATGTGTCAGGTATTCCAGAGACGCTCTCCCCTATTTGGATCCCAAATACTTCAGCTAAATCTGATTCAAGTTTCGCATCGGTGGTTTCATCAAAAGAAATACCAATTTGATCGGCACCAATCTGTCTTAAGTTGATATTTTTAGCACGAGCTTTCGCAATTACGTCAGGATCGGCCTTGAAAGTAATGGTGTCGAAAAAAGTTTTTTCAACGCCAAGTGCCTTGGCAA
>CAYFKK010000007.1:10238-18289 GCA_964343655.1 uncultured Actinomycetes bacterium
GTAGGTGAATTTCTTCTGCGATTTTTCTTAAACCAGTCGGTCCGTGCCACATCGAATAGAAGGCGCTCATTACGGCCAGCAAAACTTGAGCTGTGCAGATATTGCTTGTTGCCTTGTCGCGACGGATATGTTGTTCCCTGGTTTGAAGCGCCAATCTAAAAGCCGGTGCGCCATGTGAATCGATACTTTGCCCAACTAATCGTCCCGGTAAAGACCGCTCTAAGCCTTTTCGAACCGCCATAAACCCAGCATGCGGACCACCGAATCCCATTGGCACACCAAACCGTTGCGCCGATCCAATTGCGACATCTGCACCCCATTCTCCAGGTGCTTTGATCATAGTTAAGGCAAGCAGATCACATGCAGCGATAACGATTGCCTTTCGAGATTTGGCAATAGCAGTTAGAGCGGAGTAATCGAAAACCTCTCCATATGTATTTGGATACTGAACCAAAACACCGAAATAGTTTTCACTGATTTCATCAAAATCATTTGGATTGAATGTTTTTACTTCAATTCCGATTGGTTTAGCTCGCGTTTGGATAACGGCCAATGTTTGTGGGTGCACATTCTCGTCTACTAGAAAAACGCCCTCGTTATTAGATGAGCGTTGCGCCAATGTCATTGCCTCTGCAGCTGCAGTTGCTTCATCCAACATTGAAGCATTTGCGATGTCTAACGCCGTTAAATCAGTAATCATGGTTTGAAAAGCAAAGAGAGCTTCCAGGCGCCCTTGGGAAATCTCAGGTTGATATGGTGTGTATGCCGTATACCAAGCTGGATTTTCCAAAACATTTCGAAGAACAACTGGTGGAGTGATAGTTCCGTAGTAACCCATTCCAATTAGATTTCGAGCAACATTGTTCTGATTGGCAAAGCCATGAAGTTTAGAAATCGCTTCAACTTCAGAGATTGCCGGCGGCAGTTTTTTGGCTAATTTTTCCGAAAGTTTTATTGATTCAGGCAGAACTGCTGCGATAAATTGATCTAAATCTTTGTAGCCCAAAGAGTCCAACATAGTCTGAGTTTGCGCGTCGTTTGGTCCGATGTGACGCGCAACGAAAGACACTTAAAACTCCCCTCTTAACTAATTAGTTAGCTAGCTAGTTAAAAAGTTAACTAGTTTGCTTTTAGGGGAAGTTTATTGAAATTTACGCTAAACGTTGGTTTCTGCGAAGCGCCAGTTCATCATTTGAAAAGCCACCAACAAATTGACCATCAACTTCACCTTGAAGCTTTGCCAGCGATCCTTCAACCTCAGTCGCTACTTTTCCAACTGCAATTCCAAAAACACCTTGACCACCTTGCAAGAGGTCAATGATTTCATCTGGCGAAGAACACTCATAAATTGATGCGCCATCGCTCATTAATGTCATCCGCTCTAAATCAGTTATACCCCTGGAGCGTAAATGTTCAACCGCCGTACGAATATTTTGTAAAGATACACCCGCGTCTAATAATCTTTTTACAATTTTCAAAACTAAAATATCCCTAAAGCCGTAAAGCCTGGCACTTCCTGATCCGGAAGCTGTTCTAATGGTTGGTTCTACTAATCCAGTTCGCGCCCAATAGTCCAGTTGACGATATGTAATTCCAGCTGCCGAACAAGCTGTAGCACCGCGATAGCCAATCTCTGGGGCGGATTCTGAGTTCATTGGGGAAACTCTTTCTATAAAAATCTGGGGATTAGGGGTTAAATTTAAATCCTTCTGAGCCTGGATACAATCACCGACACGCTTGAAACCTCAAGTGTAGGTTTATACATCTAAGCAAAATCCTCTGGGCTAACCTCGTCTAGAAACTCCTTAAATTTCTCAATCTCATCATCGCCAGCCTCTGGTAGATCAATCCCTACCTCGCTGATCAATTCTTCCGAGACCAAGATCGTCGCACCGGTTCTTATTGCGATTGCGACGGCATCAGATGGCCGAGCGGTTATTTTCTGCTCCTGACCCGTTGCATCAATCAAAACTAAATCGGCATAGAAAATTCCAGACTCGATTTTAGTTATATGAACCGAGCGCAACTGACATCCGGTCGCGCTTATCAGAGAAACTGCTAAATCATGGGTTAACGGTCTTGCGCTTTTCAATTTTTGTTCGGCAAATGCGATGGCAGTTGCTTCCACTGTGCCAACCCAAATTGGAATATACCGGGTACCAGAAATCTCTTTGAGCAAAACAATCGGTTGATTAGATGGCATTTCAATTCGAACGCCAACCAATTCAACTGGAATCATTATTTACTTCTATTTAGTCCGGAACGAACTAGCGAAGCATGAAGCTTGACCGATAATGCCGCGATTTCACGTTGCACTTCTTCAGCTCGAGCTTTAGCTTCAACACTTTTTTGACGTTGCAATGGTGTAACCACTTGCTCAATTAGTCCGATCTCACGGTCAGCTGCGGTCTTAAAGGCTCTCAAATGTCTCGCTTCGATTCCAAAAGCAGCGAGTTCAGCAATTGCTTTTGCAGTCGAAAGCGCATCGCCGTCGAAATGTCGGCCTCGCTGTGAAATTAATCCGTGGCTTTCTAATTCAACGAGTTGAGCATCATTTAGACCGCTGGCCTTCAATAACTCATCGCGTGATAGACGTAGCTCCTGCGCTTGGCCAAAATGTGCCGAACTTATATCGCCATTTTGAGTGGCTAACTTGGGCGCTGGCGCGCTGACACCATTTCCGGGCTCTAAACCACGATCTAGCGCATCTAAATTTTCTTTAATGACTCGCAGCGGTAGATATTGATCGCGCTGGGCCAATAAAACATACCGAAGTCGTTCTAAATCTTGAGCGGTGAATTTTCGATAACCGGAGGGAGTGCGCTGCGGTTCTATTAAACCTTCTGATTCTAGAAATCTAATTTTTGAAATCGTGATATCTGGGAAATCATTTCGGAGTCGTCCTAAAACCTCTCCGATACTTAGATAAGCCCGCGCCGGAACACTCATTACTTCTCCCCCGAATTCTGCACAAATAGCATGTGAAACTTTCCGAATTGAATTTCATCACCATGATTTAAAGTCACCCGTGCAATCGAATTATTGTTTACATAAGTTCCATTGAGTGATCCCATATCTTGCAACTCAAAAATTATCTCTCGGTGGTGAATCACTGCATGTTTGCGAGAAACTGTTATGTCGTCTAAGAAAATCTGATTCTCGCTTGCTCTGCCGATTGATATTTCATCTGACTTGAGCAGAAAACGTTCGCCCCGATTAGGTCCCCGATGAATAATCAACATCGCATCTACTGGATTTAACTCTTTGATTAGAGAAACTTCCTCGACACTTAGTTGATCCAGCGCAGAAGGCTCCTTGACGGAGCGCAGACCTAGATTGATTGTTGAAGTTGGCTCATAGTGGTTAGCTTTTTCGCCCATATTCAACTCCCTCAACTTCAAGTTGAGGCTGAACCTATTGCCCGCAGCGGCTTGGCGTCAAGCCGTCAAATTTCGATAATCGCTGGCAGTTAGATAACCAGAAGCCGGAGCGCTAACTTCAATCTCGGCAATCCAGCCTGCACCATATGGGTCCGAATTAATAGTTTCCGGAGCTAAATCTAAATCTGAATTTACCGCCACAATTGTTCCAGTTACAGGCGAGAAGATTTCAGATACTGATTTTGTGGACTCAACTTCGCCGAAAACTTTACCCTCTTCAACCGCAGCACCAATTTTTGGCAACTGAATGTAAACGATATCGCCAAGCGCTGCTTGAGCATAATCGGTTATTCCTACTCGCACATTAGAACCAGTTTCAGAAACCCATTCGTGTTCTTTTGTATATTTAAGGTGATCTGGAATGTTAGACATTACTCCTCAATTCACGATTAAGTTCGATGGAAATCTAATGCTTTTAATACTCTGATTCAAGTACCTGAAACCAGTAAGAAAATAGAGCACAATTCCCCAACTCGCAAATCCCCAACCAAAAATCCAGGCTATTTCTGCAATAGAAATATCTGTTGATGATATAAACAATAACGGCAAGGCATATAGCAGATTAAATGTGGCCGCCTTTCCCATAAAAGTCACTTGCAAAAGTGGCAGCCGTTTAGCCTTCAAAATTGCATTAATAACGAGCATAAATAAGTCCCGGAAAACCAATGCAATCACTAGCCAATTCGGAAAAATATCGCGACTCCAAAGTAGATAAAGAATCGCGGCGATATAAATTCGATCGGTAGTTGGATCTAGAATTTCGCCCAACTTAGATTGCTGCTTCAATATTCGCGCCAATTTTCCATCCAAATAATCTGATGCACTAGCAATAATTAATACAAAGATAACCGCAAGATCGTGATCGTTGTTAGCCAACCAGAGCAAAATCGGCGCACCAACCAATCGCACCATTGATATTAAATTTGGAATGGTCATGGCTAATCTCGTTCTCTAACTCTTATCGAAACTTGGATTGGGCTTCCTTCAAAACCAAATTCCTCACGTAATTTACGTTCAATGAATCTGCGATAAGAAGGTTCAATCCAACCACTTGTAAAAATCAAAAATTTTGGTGGCGCAATTCCGGCTTGGGTCGCATAGAAAATCTTGCTCTGCTTTCCACCACGAACTGGGGGTGGATTTGATCCAACAATTTCGCCGAGGAATGAATTTAACTTTCCAGTAGGGATTCGTTGCTCCCAACTATTTAGCGCAGTTCTTAGTGCCGGTGCCAATCGATCTCGATGCCAGCCGGTCTTAGCGGCAACATTTACTCTTTGGGCCCATTCGATATGTCCCAGGTGACGATCAAGTTCCTTGTTGAATTGATTCTGTCGATCGGTATCTACAAGATCCCACTTATTGGCAACTAAAACCATTGCTTTTCCGGATTCTTCGACCATCGAAATAATTCGCAAATCTTGTTCGGATATTTCTTGGGAAGCGTCAATTACCATTGCAACGACTTCGGCGCGCTCTAGCGCAATCTGAGTTCGGAGGGTTGCATAGAAATCAGTGCCACTTGCTTGATTAGCCCGTTTTCGAATTCCGGCAGTGTCGACAAAACGCCAAGTAGATCCACCAAATTCAACTAATTCATCTACTGGGTCTCGAGTTGTACCAGCTACTTCATCAACTAGAGATTTGGTTTCTCCAGCAATTGCATTCAATAAACTTGATTTGCCAACATTTGGTCGGCCAATCAAAGCAACTCTCCGATAATTGTCGGACACTGCAGCGCTACCAACTTCGGGCAATGATTTAACAACTACATCTAAAAGATCACCGCTGCCTTTTCCGTGAAGTGCGGAGACAAAATAAGGCTCCCCTAAACCTAAATTCCAAAGCGAATGAGCCTCGGATTCTTCTGATTGCGAATCAACCTTATTTGCGATCAATAAAACTTTCTTGCCAGATTTTCGCAGTGTTTGAATCATTACATCATCTTCATCCACGGCACCTACTTGAGCATCAACGACAAATAACAAAATATCCGCTTCCGAGATGGCAATCTCCGCCGCAGCACTAACGGCAACAGAAATTCCATCTGGTTTAGATTCCCAACCTCCAGTATCCATTAAAACGAACTTTCTTGAATTCCATTCGCATTCGTAACGAACTCGATCGCGGGTTACTCCGGGGGTGTCTTCGACGATCGCTTCTCGTCTACCTAAGAATCGATTGACCAAGGTCGATTTACCAACATTTGGTCGGCCTAAAATTGCAACTATTGGTAACCCCAACAATTTCCGTTCTCTTAAAACTTCCCAAATATTTTCAACAGTTTCTTCGAGTGAAATTGCAGTTGAATCCAATAAATATGCATCGAGCGCCGGCTCTAACGGAGATATTTTTCTAGTTGAATCTTTCTCGTCACGATTGGCCAACGATTGTTTCAAATCTTTGTCAGTTCCGATTTCGGTTTCTCGGCGATTGGCCCGAGCATCCAAGTCAGCGGTTAGAAAAACCTTCAATTGAGCATTAGGCGCAACAACGGTGCCAATATCTCGACCTTCGACAACAATTCCCGTTTTAGAATTCGCAATTATCTCTTGTTGGATCTTGACCAATTCTTGTCGAATTTCGGGTAAAGCGCTGATGGCGCTCACGTTTTCGGTCACTAACTCGCTTCGAATTTCCTTTGTAATGTCAAATTTGCCGCATTTTAAGATTGGTTCAACGGGATTGGGATTAAATAAAAGTGGTTCATTTTTTAGCGCAATTAAGATTTCAGTCGCTTCGGTTAATTTCTTATTTAGCGCCAACCAGGTAACACCTCGGTATAAAGCGCCAGTATCTAAGTAATTCCAACCTGCACGGGCGGCAAGTTTTCTAGAGGTTGATGATTTACCTGAGCCGCTTGGACCATCAATAGCGACAACGATAGGCAACTACTTCTCCGATCGAGGTGGGTGAACGCGCCAACCGGCGTTCTTAAGATGTGATTCTAAGCGTTCGGCGCCTTCTGGATTAATCGCGAGCGTGATCAAACCAGTCTCTTGCCCAGGTGAGTGTTCAATAGCTAAATCTTCGACCGATACATTCACAACGGCGCATTGTTCAAAGAGTTTCGCCAATTGACCTGGTTGGTCATCAATGACTATCGGCAGGTAGATGTAATTGCGTTTTGATGCGCCATGCTTACCTGGTAACAATTTCCGCCCAGTATTACCTTTTTCTAAAACTTCGGTTACATTGCTATCAAAATTTGCGATTAAAGTCGACAAATCGTTTTGGAAATCAATTAATAAAGGCATGATCGCCTCTTTGTTTTCCATCAAGATTCCATTCCATAACAGACTATTCGAGGCCGCTATTCGAGTTGTATCGATGATGCCACTACCGGCCAATTTGAATTCTGACTCCTGGCCTTTTGTTAGTTGGCCAGCTAATAAACTCGAAATGATTTGCGGCAGGTGCGAAACACGCGCCACTGCCAAATCGTGTTCTGCCGCTCTCATCTCCAAAGCTTTCGCGCCAAGGTTTTCAATTAAGGATTTCGCTAGATCGATCGCTCGATGTGATGTTTGAGCCATCGGGCATATAACCCACGCCCGTCCTTGAAATAAATCAGACTGTGCCGCTTCTGCCCCATCTAATTCCCGGCCAGCCATCGGATGAGTTGGACAAAAATTTTCCGCCATCGCTCCCAAACTTTGGAGTTCAACTTCAACTTTAGTCTTTACGCTACCAGTATCTATAAATACTGAGTTTGGATAGATTTGAAAAACGCGCTCAAAGGTATTTTTAACCTCGTTTATTGGCGTAGCAATTACTACCAAATCAGGGTTATCCACTTTCGAATTACTAACAAGATCATTAGCCAATTTTTGGGCACGTAAATCTTTATCGAAGAGCTCGACCTCAGCTCCAAATTTCTTACATCCAAGGGCGATCGAGGTGCCAATCAGGCCGGCACCTACTACAACAACTGATTTCATTGGGCCAAATCTTTACGAAGTACGCTGGCGCCTCGAAGGTAAATGTGCTTAATCTCAGTTTTGCTCTTCGGGCTCTCAACATGAAGCATCACCCGCAACACACGCGGAAGCGACCCTGGAACATCCATCTCTACGCCGCAAATTAGTGGAACGCTCTCAAATCCAATCTCACGGGCAAAAGCTGCCGGAAATTCTGCATTCAAATCTGGTGTGCAGGTTAAAAAGACCGAAATTACCGAATCGGATGAAATTTCATTGGCCTTCAAAATTTCCGGTAACAGCTCGAGAACAGCTGCCTTGATCGCAGTGGAGCTATTTTCCTCAACTTGGATAGCTCCGCGAATTCCTCTCACCGACATTGGATAAGGGTAGCGAAAGCAAGCTTTCCCCCGAATCTGCATTAAAGAGTTTCACCGATTTTCTGATTTATCGATAAATCGAAAATCTACGAAGCCTTCCTAGACGCTTCATATCTCAAATTTGGACATAGCAAATGCCTCTTTATCGATAATTTTGATCCCTTTTAAACGTACTGAATATCGATAAATAGTTATTTCTTACTAGGTAATGTCGATAAACCCATTATTCGACAATTCCACAATTATCGGTAAAACGATAAATAGTTATATTTTTAAAGCGGTATATAAATTAGCTAATTCAACGCTATTTA